>JBLHMX010000036.1:0-18240 GCA_047622625.1 Paracoccaceae bacterium
ATCATAAAGACACTTGAATCTCATTCACTCAGTCCGTCAATGCAAAAGTCGGGTGTTCAAAGACTCCGAGTATAGTTGCCTTGAGAGGCTTTTGAAAAATGTATTTACGCATCCTACAACCGAATTTCTAAATCCGCCGGATAGACGCCCAAAACCCGAATATGCGTGGTGAAATAAGCCAGTTCTTCTAAAGCTCGTTTGACGTTTGCGTCATCAGGATGGCCTTCGATATCAGCATAAAACTGCGTTGCTGTGAACACGCCGTCTACCATGTAACTTTCCAACTTCACCATATTCACGCCATTGGTGGCAAAACCGCCCATCGCCTTATACAAAGCCGCCGGAATGTTGCGCACACGAAAAACGAACGTGGTCATCATTTTGTCGCCGCGTCTGGTGTAATTCGGCTCACGCGCCATCACCAAAAAGCGTGTAGTGTTGTTTTGGTGATCCTCGATATGGCGGGCAAGTACATCGAGGCCGTAAATTTCGCCGGCAAGTTCACTGGCCAAAGCTGCTTGATCGGGCTTGCCGATTTTCGCAATGCGTTTGGCCGAACCAGCCGTATCGCCACCCGTTACTGTTTTAATCGAATGCTCTGCGAGAAACTCCCGGCATTGGCCCAACAAAACTGTGTGACTCATCGCTGATTTCACATCATTAAGGGCTGTACCTTTGACCGCAAGCAGGTTGATATGAACGCGCACAAACGCTTCGTCTACGATGTGTAACCCGCTTTCGGGCAACAGATGGTGGATGTCAGCAACGCGACCATACGTGGAATTTTCCACAGGGATCATCGCCAAATCGGTCACGCCAGAACGCAGCGCCTCCATTGTGTCCTCGAAGGTTGCACACGGCACTGCTTGAAAATCCGGCATCGCCTCATGGCACGCTTGATGCGAATAGGCGCCAGGTTCGCCCTGAAAGGATATTTTTAGATTTTTCGCATTCATGACGCAATCCCGACAATTACTGTAATTTGGTCGTTTCGTCGCGGCTTCTACACCTTGCAACTTCTTAGGGGAAGCGTTTAGAAAGGCGCAGTTTTTAAGGGCAGGCGGCACCAGATCGCCAATGTATGATAGGAAAGCCATGTTTGATACCATGACTGTCACCAAAGTCGGCGGCGCATTGTGCGGCGCTTTGCTGATTTTTCTGCTTCTCAATTGGGCGGGCGATATCATCTATTCAACCGAAACTGGCGGCCACGGCGACCATGCCGAAGCGGCCTATTTGATCGAAATTGAAGACGAAGATGACAGCCACGACGATGACTCGATGGAAGAAGCCATTGATGTGGCCGCGTTGGTTGCCTCGGCTGACGCCGTTAAAGGTGCTAAGGTTTTCACTAAATGCAAGGCCTGTCACAAGGTTGAGCCGGGCGTAAATTCAACTGGCCCGTCACTTTATGGCATCGTTGGCAAAGATGTCGCCAGCGAAGGCGGATTTAAATACTCAAGCGCGATTACTGGAATTGACGGCAACTGGACAATCGAAGCATTGAACGATTTCCTGCTTAAGCCAAAAGACATGGTCCCCGGCACAAAGATGAGCTTTGCCGGGTTGAAGAAAGACAACGATCGGGCCAATCTGATTGCCTATTTGCAAACGCTTACCAATTAAGACTGCGCAAACCACGAATTTAGGGGCTGTCCACGGGTTGGGCAGCCCTTTTTGTTTGTGTTACCGATTTTACACGCAATCGCGTCTTGCATGTTAACTGGTGCGTCTTTTACCTTAATATTAATCAAATTGTGCTTATCGTTCGCCATATCGGCCACGAAGGAGGAAAGATGCAGTCACTTCAAGCGTCACAATCGGCAAAAGCAGTTGCAGAAAGTCGATCTTCTCCACAATTATTTGCGACCTATTCTTTCATATTGATTGCTGTTATGGCGCTGGCGCTTTCCGCCAGTGCGCAGGAAGACATCACTAAATCGCACGGCATTTCGACCTTTGGCGAATTGAAATATGCAGCCGACTTCAAGCACCTTGATTATGTGAATCCAGACGCCCCTAAGGGCGGCGAGCATTCCACATGGGCATTTGGCACTTTTGACAGCCTGACGCCATTTATTTTGAAGGGACAAGCAGCTGCAGGGTCTAGCATTTTTTACGAAAGCTTGATGACTGGAACCTCGGATGAACCAGATGCACTGTACGGTTTGATTGCCGAAACGATTGAGTACCCAGAGAGCCGCCAATGGGTGATTTTCAACATGCGGCCCGAGGCCCAATTCTCAGATGGTACACCTATTACCGCAGATGACGTTGTTTTTTCGTTTAACGTGCTGATCGAAGATGGCCTGCCATCCTATAAGGTTACATATTCCGATTTCGAAAAGGTCGAAGCCTTAGGACCAAACCGCGTTAAGTTTACTTTTGCCCAAGGGTCCAACACTCGGGAACTGCCAAGGCGCGCAGGAGGTCTGCCAATATTTTCAAAGGCATATTATGCAGATCGCGACTTTTCCGAAAGTACGCTTGACCCGCCTTTGGGATCGGGCCGCTATGTTCTGGACAAATTGGTTCCAGGAAAAACTGTGTCGTATAAACGGCGGGACGATTATTGGGGAGACGATCTCGCGATCAATGTTGGGCGAGAAAATTTCGCCAAGATCACCTTTGAATATTACACCGATTACACCGCAGCTTTTGAAGGCTTCAAAGGCGGGTCATACAATTTTCGCGAGGAATATTCCTCAAAGGTTTGGGGTACGGCTTATGACTTCCCAGCCTTGAATGATGGCTATGTGATTAAGGAACAAATCGCTGATGGCAACCCATCCGGAACTCAAGGGTTTTGGTTCAATTTGCGGCGTGAAAAGTTTCAAGACCCGCGCGTTCGCGAAGCCTTAGGCATGGTGTTTAACTTTGAATGGTCAAATCAGGCGCTGTTTTACGGCATCTACAAACGCACAGACAGTTTTTGGGAAAACTCGTACTTGCAAGCCAGCGGCCTGCCAACCGAGGCTGAACTCTCTCTGCTAGAACCCCTGCGCGCGCATCTGCCAGACAGCGTTTACAATGAACCCGCCTTTACGCCTGCCATTTCCAAGCCTCGAAAATTGGACCGTTCCATCGTCAGCAAGGCCGGTAAAATGCTGGATGCTGCGGGCTGGAAGGTTGTGAACGGCGTGCGTGAAAATTCCAAAGGCGAAAAGCTGAAGATTGAGATTTTGAACGACAGTCCCTCGTTTGAACGCATTATGAACCCTTATATCGAAAACTTGAAACGTCTTGGTGTCGATGCCTTTTTGCACAATGTCGACTCGGCCCAACAAACCGAGCGCGAAAAGAACTTTGAATTTGACATCATCGTGCGCCGCTATGGGATGAGCCTGACACCGGGGTTGGAATTACGTGGCATTTTTTCTTCCGCAGCCGCCAATCTTAAGGGTTCAAGAAACATTATGGGCTTAGAAAACCCTGCGATTGATGCACTGATCGATGTCATCGAACAAGCCAAAACCCGTGCCGAGTTAAACGTCGCTGTCAAAGCCTTTGACAGGGCATTACGTAGTCTGCACATTTGGGTTCCCCAATGGCATAATTCGTTTCACAACATCGCCTATAAGGACGTGTTTGGCAGACCTGATAATTTGCCCCCATTTGCGATGGGCGAAATTGATTTCTGGTGGTATGACACAGAAAAAGCGGCCCGCCTGGAAGCGGCTGGCCAGTTGTGATTTAAGGGATAATCCCAAGCTATGGGCGCATATATCATTCGTCGGGTCTTGCTGATGATCCCCACTTTGCTGGGCATCATGATCGTCAACTTTGCCCTAATTCAATTCGTGCCCGGCGGGCCGATTGAACAAATCCTAAGCCAGCTAGACGAACAATCAAGCGCCACGGATCGATTTTCTGGCGGTGGAAATGAAGTTGGGCAAAGTTCATCGAACGAATATCAAGGCGCTAAAGGGCTGCCGGATGATTTCATCAAAGACCTGGAAAAGCAGTTTGGCTTTGATAAGCCACCGCTTGAACGATTTTTGCTGATGATGGGCAATTACTTGCGATTTGATTTTGGCGAAAGCTATTTCCGCAGCATCAGCGTCGTTGATCTGGTGCTGGAAAAAATGCCTGTTTCGATCACACTTGGCCTGTGGTCGACTTTGCTGGCCTACATGATTTCGATCCCGCTGGGGATCAAAAAGGCCGTTTCGGATGGCTCTCGGTTTGATACTGCCACTTCAATGATAATCATCTTCGCTTATGCGATCCCTTCGTTTTTGTTTGCGATCATGCTTTTGGTGGTTTTCGCAGGTGGCTCATTTTATCAGATATTCCCACTGCGCGGCCTGACGTCAGAAAATTATGCCGAGCTTGGCCTGTTTGCCCAGGCTCGCGACTATCTTTGGCATGTTGCGTTGCCAGTGACAGCCGTAACAATCGGGGCATTTGCAACCTTAACCTTGCTGACCAAGAATTCGTTTTTGGATGAGATCAAGAAACAATATGTGGTGACAGCGCGCGCCAAGGGCTTAACCGAAGGCCGCGTGTTTTACGGCCATGTCTTTCGCAATGCGATGTTGATCGTAGTCGCGGGATTTCCCGGCGCGTTCATCGGCATTTTCTTTGGCTCCAGCTTGATTATCGAAGTGGTCTTTTCGTTGGACGGCATGGGCAGGTTGGCGTTTGAAGCAGCGGTTAACCGCGACTATCCAGTACTGTTTGGCACACTTTACGTGTTCGGCATCCTTGGCCTTGTCGTGCATCTGATCACTGATCTTACCTATACTTTGGTTGATCCACGTATTGACTTTGAAAGCCGCGAAACATGAGGCTGTATAAACCTGGTTCGTTAGGCCAACGCCGCTGGAAAAATTTTCGGTCAAACCGCCGTGCCTTTTGGTCGCTTTGGGTGTTTTCAATCCTATTTTTCACCTGTTTATTTGCAGAATTGGTGGCCAACGACAAACCTTTGTTGGCGTCCTATCGCAGCGAAATCTATTTTCCAGCCTTCAGCTTTTATCCTGAAACCATCTTTGGCGGCGACTTTGAAACCGAGGCTGAATATCCGGCACCTGAAGTGCAATGTCTTATCGTTTCAGGTGGCCTGCAAAGCTGTTTAGATGACCCTGAGGACGTGATGCTTGATGCGGCAGACGGTATTGTTGACGGGGAAGAGATCGACAAAGGGTGGATTATCTGGGCGCCCGTCCCTTACAGTTTCAACACCATCAATTACGACGTGCAACCAGCCCCTGGTGCGCCAGATAGCAAGCATTGGCTGGGTACTGATGACCAAACCCGCGACGTCGTTGCACGGATCATTTATGGATTTCGGATTTCAACACTCTTTGCGCTGGCAGTAGTTGTTACTTCGACAATCGTTGGCATCGCAGCAGGCGGCGCGATGGGCTATTACGGCGGTTGGGTGGATCTGGTGTTTCAGCGACTGGTAGAAATATGGTCAAACATCCCAAGCCTTTATGTCATCATTATCGCATCTGCCGTTTTCACCATGACGTTCAACAAACTTATGCTCATCATCGTCGCCTTTAGTTGGATATCGTTGGTCGGCGTCGTACGGGCCGAGTTTCTGCGCGCCCGAAATCTGGAATACGTACGCGCGGCCCGCGCCCTAGGTGTCGGCGATACGACGATTATGTTTCGCCATATTTTGCCCAATGCAATGGTGGCGACCCTGACGTTTTTACCGTTCATCATTACTGGCACAATCAGCACGCTTACTGGGCTTGATTTTCTTGGTTTCGGCTTGCCGCCAAGCTATCCATCGCTGGGCGAATTGGCCCTGCAAGCCAAAAACAACTTGCAAGCCCCGTGGCTGGCTTTTGCCGCCTTCACCACTTTTGCCGTGATGCTATCGCTGTTGGTGTTCGTTTTTGAAGGGGTGCGTGATGCCTTTGACCCCAGAAAGACATTCGAATGAACCAGGTTATTCTAAGTATCAAAAACCTAAGCGTGGCTTTCGGCGGCGGTGAACCCGCGGTCAACAATGTGTCGTTTGATATTAAGTCCGGCGAAACCGTGGCCTTGGTTGGCGAAAGCGGGTCAGGCAAATCGGTGACGGCATTGTCCACAGTCGATCTGTTGCCGGATTCAGCCACTTCAAGTGGGTCAGTCACATATCGCGGCACGGAAATGATCGGGGCAGATCCCAAAACCCTGCGCCAAGTGCGTGGCAACGATATCAGTTTTATTTTTCAGGAGCCGATGACATCGCTTAATCCGCTCCATACAATGGAAAAGCAACTGCGCGAAAGTATTGCGCTGCATCAAGGTCAAGTCGGTAACGAAGCCAAAACCCGGATTATCGAACTGTTAGATAAAGTCGGTATACACGACCCAGAAAGCCGTTTGAAAAACTATCCACACCAGTTTTCCGGGGGCCAGCGGCAACGCATCATGATCGCAATGGCGTTGGCGAACCGTCCAGACTTGTTGATCGCGGATGAACCCACAACAGCCGTAGACGTAACCATCCAAGCCCAAATTCTAGACCTGTTGGCCAACCTGCAGAAATCTGAAGGCATGGGTTTGCTGTTCATCACACATGATCTGGCAATCGTTCGCAAAATCGCGGATCGGGTAAATGTTATGCAAGGCGGCAAGATTGTCGAGGCAGGCATCACCGCTGAAATATTTGCCAACCCACAGCACCCTTACACACAAAAGCTATTAGCCGCCGAACCATCTGGCCGACCAGACCCGGTGCCAAGTGGTGCTCAACCGGTCTTGAAGGCTGACAAACTTCGAGTCTGGTTTCCGATCAAACGCGGCGTCATGCGCAAGGTCGTTGGCCACATAAAAGCAGTCAATGACGCTAGCTTTGACATCCTTGAAGGCGAAACCGTCGGTATCGTTGGCGAAAGCGGTTCGGGCAAGACCACATTGGCGCTTGGGGTGATGCGACTGTTATCCTCCAAGGGTCGGATTGCGTTTTTGGGCAAGGATGTACAGGGTCTAAAAAGCCGCGATTTACGCCCGCTAAGGCGCGATATGCAGATGGTATTTCAAGACCCTTATGGATCGCTTTCGCCGCGGATGACCGTTGAGCAGATTGTCGCCGAAGGTCTGGGCGTTCAGGGTCTTAAGCCCGGTCAAGACAAGCACCAGATGGTTGCGGACATGTTGGTTGAAGTCGGGCTAACGCCTGAAATGATGGGCCGCTATCCTCATGAGTTTTCCGGCGGTCAACGGCAAAGGATCGCGATTGCCCGCGCGATGATTCTGCGCCCAAAACTCGTGGTACTAGACGAGCCAACATCCGCCCTTGATATGACCGTACAGGTGCAAATTGTTGATTTGCTGCGAAAACTGCAGACGAAATACAAACTGGCCTATTTGTTTATCAGCCATGATCTAAAAGTCGTGCGCGCGTTAAGTCACAAAGTTTTGGTGATGAAATTGGGCGATATTGTCGAACAGGGCGATGGCGATCAAGTATTCGACGATCCTAAGACCGAATATACCAAGAAACTGATGGCTGCGGCTTTTGATTTAGAAGACACGTAAACCATCGATCACAGCCCGTATTGGCGCCGATCTTCAAGGTAAGGCAAACGTGCGCGCGCCGCGGTTAAGCGTGATTTTTCTAAGGTTGCCGATAAGATAACTTCAGCAGAACCGCCAATCGCGTCGGTCTCGCCATCGGGGCCAATGATGCGGCTACCACCAAGATAAACTTTGCCACCTTCTTGCCCAGCCCAATTGGCGTATGCCAGATAAACACCGTTTTCCCAAGCCCGCGTTGGCACCATTTTGTCGGCCACAAAATGCCACTGATCGCCCAGTGCTGTTGGCACGATCAACAACTCAGCACCTGCCAATGTTGCCTGCCGTGCGGCTTCGGGAAACTCGATATCGTAACAAATTAGGATGGCCATCTTCCAACCAGAATATTCGAAAACCCGCAACTGTTTGCCCGGCGTGAACATGTCTTTTTCAAAGCCCGGCGGAATGTGGTTTTTCCGGTGGTGGGCCAGCATTTTGGCTTCAGGTGTCATGAACGCCGCCGTGTTATAAAGCTTGTTACCTTCGCGTTCAGGATAACCATAAACAATTGCAATATCATGCAGTTGCGCGATCTCACCAACCCGTTCGGAATATTCACCCAGGATGGTAACTGCGCGTTTTTCCAACTTTTCGGCCACATGGTAACCCGACAAATATAGTTCGGGGCAAACCAGTAATTGACTGCCTTCGCCCGAAGCGCGCTCGGCCGCCATATCAAGCCAGTTCAGGCGGTATTCAGGTTTTTCTTCGCGGGCAGTAGCCTGAAAGATCGAGACTTTAAAGTTGTTCATGCCGCAAGGTATGAGGTCGCGCAAATCAAAGTCAAACGCAATCCGCACAAGAAATGCAATTACAACTTCGAAGGGTGCGATTTCATCAATAGTAAGCTGGCGGCGTCACGCTGTGGCACAACTAAAAAGACCAAATTCCCTTAGCTGTTGGGCCCCGTTGCGGTACAAACCATGCGCCGCACATTCAGACGACTGCAGGCACGCCGCGCACGATCTTCGGAAAGCCCGACAAAATTTGCATGGTACATGCCGCCACGCGGTACGACTTTACGCAATGCCCCATCTAACGAGCTGAAGTCTTTCAGGGCTGTGCGCAGCAATAGCTTTTCAGCCTCACTTCGGGTGGTATAGGCACCTAAATCGATACCCCAATGCGCCGCACCCGATGTTGAAACCCGGGTCACAACTTTCAGGCCATCATCGCGTAAAACCGGTTTGACACTGGCCACATCTGCAGTTGATTTTTGTTCGGTTGACTGTGAGTTGGCCGCAAGTACCGCAGCACCAATGGAGTCGTTCAGTTTTTTGATTTCTTCTTGATTTCGCCCAATACGCGGTTGCGGTCGTGGGCTTTTCTTAACTGCAGAAGCAACGATGCGGATCGTTTTGGGCGGCTGGGTACCCGGCCCAGCGTAAGCTGGCACTTGCGGCTTGCGCACCGCCATTTGGCTTGGGGCGCGTTTGAAGCCAAGGTCCAGTAGTTCGGCCACTTTTGCGTTGCGGGTTGCCGTAGAACGGCCACCAAAAACCGTTGCAATTATGCGCTCGGACCCACGCCGTGCAGAGGCGACCAGATTAAAACCAGCTGCCTGCGTGTAGCCGGTTTTGATCCCGTCGGCGCCTTTGTAGGCAGCCAGAAACTTGCGGTTCGTATGACGCACTTCTTTCATACCGGCATCGGCTGTGCGGCGTGAAAACAAGTTGTAATAATCAGGGTAGTCAAAAAACAGATGCCGCCCGAGGGTGGTCATATCGCGCGCCGTCGACATGTGCCCGGCTTCGGTTAATCCGTGCGCATTTTTGAAAGTTGTGCGGCTCATTCCCAGCGCGCGGGCGGTTTTGTTCATTCGCCGCGCAAACGCGGCTTCGCTGCCGGAAACCGCTTCGGCAATGGCAGTGGCTGCGTCGTTCGCCGATTTCACTGCTGCTGCGCGGATCAAATAACGTAGCGCGATGCGTTGGCCTGCTTTAAGGCCCAATTTTGATGGCGGCTCAGCTGCGGCGCGTTTTGAAATGCTAACTTTAGTGTCCAAAGTAATTTCGCCAGCTTTAATTGCCTCGAATGCCACATAAAGTGTCATCATTTTGGTCAATGACGCTGGGTGCAACCGGGTATCAGCATTGCGCGCATGCAGAACCTCGCCGCTGCGGGCGTCAATAACCATAGCCGCATAAGGCGCTGCCATTACTGACGCGCCACTAAAAACGAGCATCGCTGCAAGGATTACCCTGCCGATATAGTGCCTGAACATCGGTTGCTCCGACGATTTTGCTGCCTCAAGAACCGCTTTGTGCGATTTCTTTTGTTGCGCTGACGGTAGCATGTCGATGGCCGTTATAAAAAGCCCTTTTTTAATCGCAACGCTACCTGAGCTCAAACGTGGCGATTTGGCCGCGCTTTAATCTCGATTTTCGAACATTTAACTTTTGATTAACTTGGCTACTGGAATAATGACGCCGAAGTGCCTAATTCCCTTTTTGTCTGGCGTGACGTAGAATATACACACGAAACTACTTTTCGGAGGGGCCGGTTGAAACCGCTGCTGATCAAAAGCTCGAATGACGGCAACGACGACGGAGATACCGTTGTCGTTACAAAAACGCGCACGGTTACCAAACGCCCACCTCTTTATAAGGTGCTGTTGTTAAACGACGATTATACACCAATGGATTTCGTAGTGTATATCTTGGAACGATTTTTTAGTATATCAAATAGCCAAGCCACTGACATAATGTTGACTGTCCATAACAAGGGAATCGCTGTTGTTGGTGTCTTTTCGTTTGAAATCGCAGAAACCAAAGTCGCGCAAGTCATGGAACTTGCACAGCGCAATCAGCACCCGCTGCAATGCACGATGGAAAAAGAATAAGGCGTTTGCCTTGTCGCTGTCATGAAAAATTCGCGCCTTGAAATTACCCTGGATCAAACTGGATTGTCTCTGCCAGACGTGGGTGAAATAGCAGTCTACAGGGCAAAATCCAGTTCAGACTATGGCGTTTTTCCAAAAGACCGCACCATATTGATCAACAGCGACCGCTTGCAATTCGATGAATTGGAACAGCAAGGTTACCGCGTATCGGAGGCATCCCAAGGCCCGTTTTCGTGGTCATTGGTTGAGATTACCCGCTCAAAAAGTGAAACCCTTGGACTTATCGCTTTGGCATTTGCACAGTCACAACCCGGCGGAATTGTCGTTGTTGATGGCGTAAAGACTGACGGTATTGAGTCAGTTTTGAAGCAGTGCAAGGGGATTTTCGCTGTCGAAAACACCGTCGCAAAATCGCACGGCAAACTGTTTTGGATGATCCGGCCTGATACTTTACCTGCCCAATCGCAAGCGTGGCAAAAGGCGCTTGTGCCTGTTTTGAATGGCGATGGTTTCTGGACGGCGGCTGGTATGTTTTCTTCAGAACAAATCGACAAGGGTTCGGCCTTGCTGGCTGGGCATCTTGACGACCGGATTAAGGGTGCTGTTGCAGATCTTGGTGCTGGATGGGGCTGGCTTGCCGCCCAAGCGATTAAATCAGATAACCTGAAGACCATCGATCTGTTTGAGGCAGAAAAAACTGCCCTTGATGCAGCGAAATTGAACGTGGCTGACCCACGCGCACAATTTCACTGGTCAAACGTCAGCACTTTGGCAGATGCCGGTCAGTATGACACCGTAATCTGTAACCCCCCCTTTCACCAAGGCCGTGCAGCCGAGCCAGCAATCGGCATTGAATTTATCCGTAAAGCCGCACAAATTTTGAAACCAAATGGGTCTTTGTGGCTAGTTGCCAACCGTCAACTACCCTATGAAGCCGCGCTAGAACAAAACTTTAGCCATTGGAAATTGCTAGAGCAAACAAATGTGTTTAAGGCAATCCATGCCGTGAAACCTTTATCTGCATCCGCTCGTCAAAGACGGGCGAATGCGGTAAAACCATAATAGACGTTTCAACCGGAGGGGCCGATGTCCTTTTCTATTGCAGGTAAAACCGCCATCGTTACCGGGGCCGCAAACGGCGTTGGTCTGGCCATTGCACGACACTTTGTCACCCAAGGCGCCCACGTAATGTTCGCCGATATCGACGAAGACAAGCTCGCAGCCGAAGTTGACGCTATTTCGACAGAAGACAATCAAGCCAAGTTTTATGCAGGCGATTTGCGCAAGAAACTTACCTTAGCCAATCTGCTTTCTGCGACGATCGATGAATTTGACCGGGTTGATATTTTGGTCAACGCAAGCCGTCAGGTGTTGCGATCTGACCCATTAAACCCCGACGACGACGCATTTTCCACGTTAATGGATCAGAATGTTGTCACCAGTTTGCGGTTGTCTCAGATAATTGCCAAACGCATGATAAAGCAGGCCGAAGATGATGAAACGCCGGGTGGAAATATCGGCTCGATCATCAATCTTAGCTCGATCGCAGCGGGGCGCACCCATGCTGGATTGATGTCGTTCTCTATCGCCTGTGCAGCGCTGGATCAAATGACACGTTCGATGGCCGTCGCTTTGTCCGAACATCGTATTCGCGTGAATGCCGTCGCAATTGGCTCGGTGATGAGCGCTAGTTTACGCGATGCCTTGAAAGACGACAGCGATTTGCGGGGGCGTGTAACTGACGCAACACCGCTGGGTCGAATTGGAGAAGCTGACGAAGTGGCTGAAGCGGTGCAGTATCTGGCCAGCGAAAGTTCTAGTTTTGTGACGGGCCAAATCTTGACTGTGGATGGCGGCCGTACATTAATTGATCCAGTTATGGCGCCCGCCCATTAACGCAAAACCCGGCACAATGGCCGGGTATTTAGTAGATCAGAACTTGTGCTTAGCCCTCTTTTTCTTCGCCGTCTTCTGGTGCATCGGGCAAATTAAACAAGCTTTCCGCATCAAGCGGCGCAGTATCGGCCGCGGCTTCTTCGTCTTCACCATTCCCTAGCGAGAATGTCTCAAGACCAGACATACTTGCCGGGATTTTTGGTTCAGTATCCATTGTTAGGGACTGCTGGGTAGAAACCAATTTCATCCGGTCATCATCTGACATGACTTCGCCAGCCTTAGCCTTCTTGGCAGCCGCCTTTTGCACCATTGCATCCAGCTCGATCTGTTTGCACATGCCAAGGGCGACGGGGTCAACAGGCAGGATATTATTGATGTTCCAATGCGAGCGTTCGCGAATCGCCGTAATCGTTGGTTTGGTGGTACCGACCAATTTCGAAATCTGGCTATCTGCCAATTCCGGATGAAACTTAACCAACCATGCAATTGCACTTGGCCGATCCTGACGTTTGGACAACGGCGTATATCGCGGGCCCTTGCGCTTAAGTTCGCCTTCAGCCGCCGGATTGAATTTCAACTGCAGCTTATGGGCAGGGTTTTTCTCGGCGCGCTCAATTTCTTCGCGATCAAGTTGGGTGTTGGCGATCGGGTCGAACCCCTTAATTCCAACGGCCACTTCGCCGTCGGCGATACCATTCACTTCTAATTCGTGTAGGCCGCAAAAATCTGCGATCTGCTTGAACGAACAGGTTGTATTATCGACAAGCCAGACGGCTGTTGCTTTTGCCATTAGGGGCAGGGCCATGAGTTTCCTCCGAAATAAACACATCTTCCCCATGCGGTGAAACCGGTGCGGCTTGCCGCGATTGTCCGTTCTCATGGGGGAATTATTGGTGTATATAGGCGGTTAACGGGGGAAATAAAAGGGGATAATCATGCTGCGTCTCTGCGCGATTATTCTGCTGGTTGTTCTGAGTATCAGTCATGCAGTTGCCGGTCCAAAAGTTGCCGGTCAATTTGACTATTATGTGCTGGCGCTAAGTTGGTCGCCGAGTTGGTGCGCGCTTAAAGGCGATGCGCGAAATGCCGGTCAATGCGGACCAAACAGCGAACTGGGCTTTAGTTTGCACGGTCTTTGGCCTCAACACGAGCTAGGCTGGCCCTCGTTCTGTCAAACGATTGAACCGCCCCCAACCCGTCAGGCGACCGCTGAAATGGCTGATATTATGGGGTCAAGCGGTCTTGCATGGCACCAATGGGACAAACATGGCCGCTGTTCTGGTTTGTCGGCGCAAGATTATTTCCTGACATCGCGCAAGGCCTATGAAGCGATCAACCGGCCTGATGTTTTTCGCCAATTGCTGAAGCCCCTTAGCTTTCCTGCACCAGTAGTAGAAACCGCCTTTTTGCGCGCCAATCCATCCCTAATACCGGATGGTATTTCGGTAACCTGCAGCCGCGGCTTTTTTCAAGAAGTCCGCATTTGCCTAAGCAAAGACTTACAGCTGCGAACCTGTGGCCGAGATGTCATTCAAGACTGCCAGCAGAGGGTCGTTTTTCCACCACTCCGCTAGTCCGCTAGTCCGCTAGTCCGCTAGTCCGCTAGTCCGCTAGAAAATTGTGGCATAACATATTGTAAATCCAATGCTTTACGCCATACCTAAACAATATGGGCGCGCAATTTTGTACTAACCGATCTTTAATACAATCTTTCCGATATGCCCCGAACTTTCCAAACGTCGGTGTGCATCGGCAGCATCTACAAGATCAAAGGTGGAATCCATCACCGGTTCGACGGTCCCATTGTTCAGCAATGGCCAAACTTTTTCGCGCAGATCCGCTGCAATTTCCGCTTTGGCCTGATCACTTTGCGGCCGCAACGTCGATCCAGTCAATGTAAGGCGTTTCACCATCACTTGAGCAAAGTTGATGTTGGCCTTTGGCCCGCCAAGAAACGCGATCATGACCAATCTTCCATCAGTGGCCAATGCTTTGATATTACGGGAAATGTAATCTCCGCCAACCATATCAAGGATCGAATTCACCCCTGCGCCATTAGTGGCATCCTTTGTGATCTGAACGTAATCTTGATCTTTGTAATTGATCGCAATTTCGGCACCAAGTTCAATGCATTTCGCACATTTTTCATCGGAACCTGCCGTTGCAAACACCCGGGCACCAAACGTACGCGCCAATTGAATTGCCGTGGTGCCAATGCCCGATGTGCCGCCGTGTATTAAAAACGTCTCGCCACCTGTTAACGCGCCGCGCATAAAAACATTTGTCCAAACCGTGAAATAAGTTTCGCAAAGAGCTGCGGCTTTTTCCATACTCATACCATCGGGCACGCGCATTGCGTGATCTTGATGCGTCACGCAATATTCGCCGTACCCACCGCCTGGCAGCAGCGCACAAACTGCATCACCTACGGCCCACCGTGTAACACCTGCACCGATTGCAGCAACGATGCCTGCGCCTTCCAGTCCCGGCAAATCCGAGGCACCCGGAGGTGGCGCGTAAGTTCCAGCGCGTTGGGCTGCATCGGGGCGATTAACACCGGCAAATTCCATTCGGATCAAAACTTCGCCGGGGCCGGGCACCGGCACTGGACGCGTTGTCATTTTAAGGACATCGGGCCCACCTGGCTCGGATATCTCGATAGCGCGCATGGTCTTTGGGATTTTCATTTATCTAGGCCTTTTATCAATTTTCAACATAGCCGGGCAAATCGCGTTGCGGGTTTGTTTTTGGCGCGTTTATCCGCCCAAAAATCTGTCCGGGTCCGCGTGCAAACGCCTTAAACAAGCCGGCTTTTTGCACGCTGCCCTTAAACTTTTCGAATTGCATGACGTTTTCAATCCGTCGATCCAAGAATTCCCAAGTTGCCTGAGAGCCAACACTTTCGTCCCCCAACCAAAACAACAATGTCGATGAATAAACGCCCGACAGGATCAATCGCTTTGAGTACCAATTAAAATCATCCGACGTGTCCCCCAGCGTTTTCCAGATCAAATCACAAGTTTGCCAAATCGCAGCAGCACCTTCGCTGGCATGGGCGGGCTGTGCAAAAAACGTAACACCACGACGTATGATTTCGCGGTCATTGCTGGCCTCTATCCTAAAGCGCACAAGTGATGCCACACGTTGGCTATACCGCAGCGTTTCCAAATCGGCGGTCTTCGCGCGTTTCACCATATCCGCATCGCCGCGTCGATGATACGCACAGGCAAGGTCCAAAGCCCCCCGAGGGAAAGCCTGCCGCGCCAACGCTGCATCCGTACCCGAATCATTTATAGCAGCCGAAAAGCACTGATCGCTCCATCCGTCGAACGGGACATGGGCTAAAGCCGAATTCAGCAGGCGTGTTTGTGCCATTTCCAAGTGATCGCCTTCCCGTTTGTGGGTGTTTTTCATCATAATGGCTCCTTTACGACGGACAATATAGACAAGGGCTTACAGCCTTGCTATAGGGCGCGTTCCTGCACTTTATGCAACTCTAGACTTAGAAAGGTGGTGACACCACATGCAGGTATCGGTTCGTGATAACAATGTCGATCAAGCGCTTCGTGCGCTTAAGAAAAAATTGCAACGTGAAGGCGTTTTTCGTGAAATGAAGCTTCGGCAACATTTTGAAAAACCTTCCGTCAAGAAAGCCCGTGAAAAGGCTGAAGCAGTTCGACGCGCGCGCAAACTAGCCCGTAAAAAGGCCCAGCGCGAAGGCGGAATGTAAGTAGCTTCCGGCATGAAATATTCGTGGTTTTGATCGCGGAAAACACGAACCCCCGTGGCACGCCCCGGGGGTTTTTGTTTGTCCAATGACTTTATGATTTTAGGTCTTTGCCTTCATCATCTTGAAATATTTTCTTAGCCGTGACGCCCGGAACAGCATTCATCCCAGCCACGGCATCTTTTGGCCAAAGGCCTACGGGAAAACCTTCAAAACCTTGCGTCAGGCTGATTAAATGCGATGTGTTTTGGGCGCAAAAACCATTAGCCGAGGCACCGTTTTCAACTGCCAAGGCAATCATTTTATCCGCGGTCTGTCTGGAAACCACTTTGGTTTGCATCACAACATGGAACCGCGCGCGCGCATGATAATCTATGTAATATTGCAACATTGTCGGCGTCATTCCATAAAGCATATCAGCGCGTTCAGGGACGTCTTTGTGAAACCAAGTACCCGCTGGATCATAAATCACCCGTTGCGAGCCATTGATCAAAAGCGAGCTATGCCCCGAACCTTTTCCGTCGTTGGCGACCACTGTCATCAAGGTAATCGAATAGGGCGCACCCGCGTGATAAACTGCGCGTTGCACACGCTCGTCTGGCGCCCAAGGCAGCTGCACCGCACACGATGTTAGAAAAACCAACCCAGCTAGCAAAAATCCAAGTCGCAACTTCATTCTGGCTCTCCAAGTGGTCACATTACTAATGTTTATGGCCCAAAATCAGTCGTCTTCAAATATCTTCGAAGTTTCGACGCTGGGCAATTCAGCAAAGTTTTTCATGATTTTCTTAGGCGACAGGCTGTGACCAACACTTTCAAATCCCGGGATTTTACCCAGTATTTCGGACACAGAGTTGGCGCAGAATGCGCTGGGAACTGCCCCGTAATTCTTGGTCAATTGATACGCGATTTCGGCAACTTCTGGCGTAACGATCACTTCTTGCAACACAACATGCCATTCGGTGCGTGCATGAAATCCATAATAAGCCCGCAACATCAACGGGTTCATGCCGTAAACAAAATCATTGCGTTCTGGGGCTTGCGGGCTTTTGAAGTTCCCGGCGGGATCAAAAGCAACGCGTTGCTGACCATTAATAACCAAGGCCGAATGTCCACCGCTGCCGTTTCCATTATTGATAACCGTTACAAGCGTGATGGATGGCGGCCCGTCGTGTACATAAGCCGCACGCGCCACAGCTTCATCTGGTGCCCAGACTTTTTCACCACCACAGGCAGCAAGACCAAACAACAACAGCATTGGTAAGATTAGCCGAAAACGTAACATCACAACCCCTTAAAGCAATCTGCGTGGCCGTAAATTTGCCACCCGCCATATGGCCCACAAATTTCCGCGATTCTCAAGAGGCGCCTGACTAGGGTGGTTCAAATTGTTGCGAAAGGGGCGCATTTTACGCAGAAACGCGAAACGCGCCGCCATCGAAATTGGCCAATTCACCCAAGCAGCGATCTTCGTTGCGAAATCGGAAACGGTTAGCTGTTAAAGACGGCCATGAAAATCAACGCGCCAATACTTAAAGCGCCAACCCAAATCGAAACCTTAACGAATCCAACAAACGTTTTTTCCTGCGCATCCGTATTCATCGAGCCATGCTTGTGTTCAGCCATTGGTCTTCCCCTAACTAAGCGTTTTGCCTTGTTTAGCGTTTTTCTGCCACAAGGCAACTGTGTCTTGGCGTCCTAGTGCGCAAAATCTGGTGTGAAACTTTAACCTTTAGTAGAAGCCGGGTCATCAAAAGCGGCTGCCAAACGAAAACCGATGCGGTTAGCCTCTTTTTCCTGCGATTCCTTGGGCGCGGCGCGCAACATGACATTTAGCTGACCAACGTGCTGCACCAATTGGGTTTTAGCGCCTGCCATATCGGCGCCATAGAACGTCAAAATATCTGGCGCAAAAAAACCAAGCCCCTGTATGCGCATGACGCCCATCTCACCACCAGCAAACCCCATGCCCACTTCGTGATCGCCATCAAGCGTTTCTTCAAAGTTCTTGATATATAACACCAAGCGTTCATAAGCCCACTGAGCCGGCGTTTTTTGCTCCGTGGGAACATCTCCCATTGCGGCGGGCAACGGCAATTCTTCTGGCGTTTTAGGTGCGTCAGGATCGCAATGCGCAACCTTGGCATCCGGCAAAACCGCAGCTTCAATCGCTTCGGCAGTTGTCTTAATCTTGTTCACAGCAATCCCCCTTTATCGACTCACGCTTTTTGCCAACGCCAAGAATCAT
>JBLHMX010000037.1:0-18158 GCA_047622625.1 Paracoccaceae bacterium
GATATGACATGCGTTATATTCAGCCTTGGGATCGCGGTCTTCGGTTGGCAAAAACCACGTCGCGTCGATGATCCGAATATCTGGGCTGTGCTGGTGTTTGGCCAGCCAGTCTGTGGAAACAAGTGTTCTAGGGTCGCTATGGGGCATTATTTGCTCTCGGCGTTTTGTGGACTATATGTGAAATATCGGGGCCAAGGGTAGGTTGCAAGGCTTTGAACGCAAGATCGGAAAAATGCCACTTGTGGGCTATTGCTGGGTTTACCAATGATGGCCGCGCTACCGGTAGCGCATGGCAACGGCCCCGCCGGCAAGCAACATCACAACCACCGCCGCACCGCCTGCGGCCAGCATGTCGTGGGACCAGTGGGGAAATAGGTCAACACTCAGCCAGCCCTGTCCAAGGGTAATGCCAAGTGCGCCGATTACGCCCGTGATCGAATTCCAAAATAGTCCGATGTTGAGTTGTTTGAAAAGCACTGCACCTAAATTGCCGCATAGAATGCCGATTAAGATGGCTGAAAAAATCATCCTAACCCCGATCCCTGAGCAGACGAGATTTCTGGCGCTGCCAATCACGTGACTTTTCGGTTTGGCGCTTGTCCGACACATTCTTACCCTTGGCGATACCAATTTTTACTTTAGCACGGCCTTTTTCGTTGAAATACAGCTTAAGCGGCACCAGCGTCATACCTTCGCGGCCGATGTTTTTGTGCAGATTGGCGATCTGACGTTTACTAACCAGCAATTTGCGGCGGCGACGTTCTTCGTGCGGGAATGTTTTTGCCTGTTGGTAAGCTGGGAAA
Organism: Paracoccaceae bacterium; assembly: GCA_047622625.1. GTDB lineage: Bacteria > Pseudomonadota > Alphaproteobacteria > Rhodobacterales > Rhodobacteraceae > UBA5972. The sequence continues at coordinate 804 of JBLHMX010000037.1, forward strand.
TAGGCATTTACCAACCACAATTCACCGTTATCAATGGTGGCATAGCTTTCAGCGATATTGGCGTGGCCCTCGCGCAAGGACTTAACCTCGGACCCTTCAAGCATTATGCCGCATTCAATGTCATCTTCGATGGCAAAGTGATACCGCGCTTTGCGATTATCTGCGACGACCTTGAAGTTTGGGTCTGATTTGGGTTTTTTGGCGGCCATAGCCCGCGTCCGTCCCTAGTTCAGAATACCGACCGAGCGCATGGCGTCTTCGATCTGGGCTTTTGTTTCCGGCAACAAGTCCGTTAAAGGCGAGCGAACGTCCGAAGTGCAGTGGCCAAGAACCGACAACGCGTGTTTGGCACCAACCAGTCCGGGTTCCAAGAATATCGCGGTATGAAGCGGCATCAAGTGGTCTTGCAATTCAAGCGCCAACTGCCAATCGCCTGCCAATGTCGCGGCTTGAAATTCGGCGCATAATTTTGGCGCAACGTTTGCCGTGACTGAAATACAACCAACACCACCGTGCACATTAAAACCAAGGGCGCTGGCATCTTCGCCGGACAATTGGCAGAAGTCATGGCCACAAGTTGCCCGCTGTTGGCTGACGCGTACCACGTCACCCGTGGCGTCTTTTACGCCAACGATATTTTTCAACTTGGCAAGCTTGCCCATCGTTTCAGGTGTCATATCGATGATTGAACGCCCTGGGATATTGTAAATGATAATCGGCAAACCGCATTCATTCACGGCTTCAAAATGCGCCAACAATCCACGCTGCGTTGGCTTGTTGTAATAAGGCGTAACCACAAGCGCTGCGTCAGCACCAACGGATTTGGCATGGTTGACCAACGAAACAGACTCGGTGGTATTGTTTGATCCAGCCCCGGCAACAACCGGAATGCGGCCAGCGACGGTGTTCACCACAATCTCGACGACCTGACCGTGTTCTTCATGGCTAAGAGTCGGGCTTTCACCTGTTGTTCCAACTGGAACAAGGGCACTACTGCCTTGTTCAATATGCCACTCAACCAAGTGTTTCAGCGCATCGGTATCCAAATCGCCGTTCTTGAATGGGGTTACCAGTGCTGGCATTGATCCCGTAAACATGACACGCTCCTTTCTTGGTTATCTGCATGAATTTCACCCAATAGCAGGGAATTTCAACAAGGGGTATGGCCAATGTTCACATTTTCGCGGGTGCCTTTGAATTTTGGGGTGAATGGCGTTAAAGTGGTGCGAAAATAGGCAGTCTTTCAGGCAATTCGGATTTTATCGTGTATCAAAAAGTTAGTATCCTAGTAGCAGCATTGCTGTGGGGGTTGTTTCAGTGCAGCGCGGCGGCCGCGCAATCAGAAGAAGAAAATGGCGCCCTTTTGGCCGCAGCGATTGCGCAAGCAGAAGATCAAAACTGGGAAAATGCTGCGATATTGGCGCGACGGGTTAGCGACCCCGTAGCCACAGATATCATTGAATGGATGCGCCTGCGTAAGGGCGTGGTCAAGTGGTCGGATTACACAACATTTCTAAAACGAAATCCTGACTGGCCCGGCCTTAAATTATTGCGCCACCGAGGTGAAGCAGCGATGCCCGCGAATTTCACACCCTCCAGCGTTTTCGCCTATTTCAATGACAAGCCACCGCAAACCGGCGTTGGTGTTATTCGACTGACCGAAGCCTACCAAGGCCGCGGCGATGCAGAGGCAGCCAAAGCCGAAGCAATCCGCGCTTGGCTGACCTTTTCGATGACACGGGACGAGCGGGTTATCTTGAACACACGTTATGAATCGACGTTGGCAAAACATCATGTGGCCCGGTTGGATATGCTGTTGTGGCGCAATCTGCAAAGTCAGGCTGCGGGTCTGTATACGCTTGTTCCCACTGGATATGAAGAATTGGCCAAGGCACGGCTTGGACTGCGCAAAAGGGTCAAGGGTGTGAATGCCTTGATTTCTGCGGTGCCAAAGAATTTGTTAGATGATCCCGGTTTGTCCTACGAGCGTTTTGAATGGCGTGCGCGTAAAGGGCTGTACGAGACAGCGCGTGATTTGTTGGTTGAACGCTCAACCTCGGCTCAGAAACTTGGGCGGCCTGATAAATGGGCTGGTCGCAGACGGTCTTATGCGCGTCAGGAAATGCGTAATGGCGATAACAAGCGGGCCTATCTCATTGCCTCGCAGCATTTTTTGCACAAAGGTTCAGATTTTGCAGATCTTGAGTGGCTGGCTGGGTATATTGCGCTGCGCAAGTTGAATGATCCGACAACGGCTCTGATGCATTTTCAACGGTTCCAGGCAGCAGTTGCCACGCCGATTTCTTATGGCCGGGCCGGCTATTGGCAAGGACGGGCCTATGAGGCGTTAAACGACAATGCGAATGCAAAATTGGCGTATCAATTCGGTGCAGGTTTTCAGACCACCTTTTACGGCCAGTTGGCAGCGGAAAAAATTGGTGCGGCACGCGATGCCAGCCTTGCAGGGCGCGAAGCATCACCAAATTGGCGCGAAGCAGGGTTCTTGGGCTCGTCAGTGTTCCGCGCGGCAGTCTTGTTCCATTATGCGGATCAATCCGGCCACAGCGAACGGTTTTTAAAGCACCTTGCCGAAAGTCAGGATCGCACGGGCCTGCAACAATTGGCCGATATTGCAATGGAAATCGGGCGACCAAATATCGCTGTTCGGCTATCAAAACAGGCAGCAAGGCAAGGGCACGTTTTGCCTAAAACCTATTTTCCAGTGACGGCATTGGCGAACTATGTTTCGAAAGTCAAAGCTGAAGAAGCCATGTCGATTGCCCGGAGGGAAAGCGAGTTGGATCAATTTGTCATCAGTCCCGCAGGCGCGCGTGGGCTAATGCAGATCATGCCAGGCACCGCCAAAAAAGTCGCAAAAGATATTGGTGTCGCTTATTCCAAGTCGAAATTAACTGAGGATTGGAAGTATAATGCGCAGCTTGGATCAAGTTACTTGGCGGAACAATTAGAGGATTTTAACGGATCATATATTCTGGCTTTTGCAGCCTATAATGCGGGCCCACACCGCGCACGAACTTGGATCAAAGTTTACGGCGATCCGCGCCACGACTCGGTTGATCAAATCGATTGGATCGAACATATCCCGTTCCGCGAAACCCGTAATTATGTTATGCGCGTGGTTGAATCGCTGCATGTTTATCGTGCGCGGATCAAAGGAAAAACACCGAAACTGCAGATTACTAAGGACCTTAAGAAAGGCTGAGGATCAGTTATTCAGGCTAATTCCTTTTTTGGCCCGCACGCGTTCCCGCCAGATCGTAAACAACCCGGCAACAACAATAATCGCCGCCCCACCTATGACATTCAGTTTTAAGTCCTCGCCAAAGACCGCAACACCAATAATGCTGGCAAACACCAATTGCAGATAAGCAAACGGCTGCACAGCACTTGCTTCGGCAACTTCAAGGCATTTGATCAACAAGAAATGTCCTGTGGCGCCTGTAATGCAAAGGATGCCCATCCAAACCCAGTCTGTGGGCGCCATCGGCTCCCAAAACCAAACACCAACAAAAGTCATTGCCACGCAACCGGAAACGCCCGTCCAGAAGAACGATGTCATTGCTGCATCTTTGCGGGCGACAAAGCGGGTTAACAATCCGTAGACCGCGAACATCAGCGCCGATAGCACGGCAAGCAGCGACGCAGGCGAAAAAACTGTGGCGCCAGGGCGAAGGATAATCAGCATGCCGACAAAGCCAATGGCGATTGCCAAGTACCTACGCCAACCGACAGTTTCGCCCAAAACGGGCCCCGCCAATGCCGCAACCATCAGCGGATAAATGGCAAAAATGGCGTGAGTTTCGACCAGACCTAGATACACAAAAGCAAGAACTGCGATACAGATTTCGGCGGCCAATAGGACACCACGCAGGATTTGCAGCGGCAATTGTTCGGTTTTGATGGTTGCGCGAAATCCCTGTTTTTGGCGGGCTGCATACGAAATCACAAAAAGTGCGAAAAACCAATACCGTATCATTACGACCATCGTGATGTGATATCGCTCGGCCAGAAGTCGCGAAATTCCATCCTGTGTCGCAAAAACCAGCGTGGTCGCGATCATCAAAAGGATACCAAGGCGCGTATTGTTCTGGCTCATTCGGGTGCTTTCATCTGGCCGACGGTCATATGGCGTTTTGTACCAAAACCAGGGATGCGGTCTATGCTGAAACCGACACTGGAAAGGGACCGTCGAATATGCCCGGCAGCAGTATAAGTCGCTACGGTTCCACCAGCGTTTGTATGGGCAGCAACCTCCGCCATGAGGGCAGGGTTCCAAAGTTCGGGGTTCTTGGCAGGCGAAAAGCCATCAAGGAACCAAGCGTCGGCTTTGCCCGACCAATTTGCCAATGTTTGGTTTGCATCGCCCAAAATAACGTCGACCGATATGCTTTCCAATTGGAATCGGCACTTGCCCGCAGCCCAATGTGCCAGGAATTGTTGGGCAAGTCCTGTCAACTCGGGAAAGGCGCTCAATGCTTTGGCGACGCTATCAGCCGCCATTGGAAAGGCTTCAAAGCTGGTAAAATGTATAGGCGTGGCCAGCCCGTGTTGCTGCAGCATCAAAGCCGTTGCCAACAGGTTCAAACCGCTGCCAAAACCAAGTTCCGCAATGTGAAACCCGGGTGATATTCGGGCAGGCAGGTCGTTACCATCCAGAAATACATGCTGTGTTTCCAAAAGCCCGTTTCCAAGAGAAAAGTAAGGGTCATCAAACTGGCGTGACACTGGAACGCCCTGATCGTTCCAGTCAATTTCTGCGGTTTGATGCTGGTCGGATGCCATCGATTGGCCTATAGAAAACATGTGAATTGAGCGCAGTATTGGGTTAGCTTTAGGTGAATGGCAATGGCAGAAATCGAAGTTCTGGGGGGCGGAATTTTTGGGTTAACCGTGGCCTATTGCCTGCAAAAGCGCGGTGCCAAAACCCGTTTGATCGAAAAGCGTTCTATTGGGGCGGGCGCAAGTGGCGGGGTGGTTGGTGCATTGGCCCCCCACACGCCGGATAATTGGAATGACAAAAAGCAATTCCAGTTCGAAAGCCTGATCGCGACGCCGAAATTCTGGGCCGAAGTTGATCAACTTAGCGGCTTGCACTCAGGCTACGGGCAAATCGGGCGTTTGGTGGCACTTGATACCGCGCGTGAACTTGAGCTTGCTGAAATGCGGGTTCATACCGCAGTGGATTTTTGGCACGGACAGGCAGATTGGCACGTGGTTGCAGCGGCTGATTACGCAGGTTGGGCACCTGATACGGCAACAGGTTTCTTAAGTTTCGATACCCTTTCCGCCAGAATAGATCCGCAGGCGGCATGCGCCAGTCTCGCGCGCGCTTTCCAAGCGATCGGCGGTGAGATTGTTTTTGGCGAGACAGAAGGCAGGGGCGCTGGTGTCTTGGTTCTTTGCACCGGTTATGAAGGGATCGCTGGTCTTTCTGTTGAGATGAATTCAAACCTTGGCAAAGGCGTAAAAGGACAAGGCCTGCTGTTGGATTATAATGCGGGTGATGTGCCGCAATTATTCGCTTCGGGCATCCATTTCATTCCGCACACAAATGGCAGTGTGGCAATCGGATCAACCAGCGAAATTGACTGGATCAACCCGAAACAAACTGATGCGCAATTAGACGATCTTCACAGCCGCGCCCGCGCGATTTGCCCAGCTCTTGCAGACGCCGCGATTATTCAACGCTGGGCGGGGGTGCGCCCGCGTGCGCGCAAACGGTCGCCGATGCTGGGGCCTCATCCACAACGGGATGGGGTTTTTATCGCCAATGGCGGGTTCAAAATCGGCTTTGGTGTGTCAGTAAAAGTTGGGGAGGTAATGGCCGACCTCATCCTGAATGGGCAAGCCGATATTCCAGTTGGTTTTTCGGTAGCAGCAAACTTAGAATAAAACCTATCGCGCCTGAGCAACCGTACATTCGCGGCCATCCGGGCCCCTAACCCACAATGCTAGTCCACCGTCTTCATTCTTTGCGCAAATGTCTGCTGTCTCAAAATCAAACAAAGGCGCCGTGGCGCGGAAAGTAAATGACCGAACCGCCCCCAAAATACTTTCGGCCATATGCAGCAACAATTGCGCCAACAAAGGGCCGTGCACGACAAGCCCGGGGTAACCTTCGATATGGCGACTGTAATCACGATCGTAGTGAATGCGGTGCCCATTGAAAGTTAAAGCAGAATATCGAAATAGAAGTGTGGAATCAAAAAACACTTGCTGAGACTCATCCTCGTCATTAGGCGCCAGTTTTGATGTTGGCTTTGGGGCATCCGGGTCGGGATCTTGGCGATAGATCAAATCTTGCCGTTCGCGAATACACTCGTGGCCGTTTTGATGAAACTCATGTTCAACAGTAACAAGGGCGAGTGGCCCTGTGCGCCCGGTTTTATGTGTCACCGATTTGATTTCACTTCGTTTTTCAGCCGGATCCCCTAACAACAAGGGTGCCAAAAACTCAAGCTGGCCACCGGCCCACATTCGCCTTGGCAGGCCGGTATCCGGCAGAAAACCACCGGGTAAGGGATGACCATCGCGGCCAAGCTGGTCGGACTGCAAAGCGTCCCAAAAATAGATGTAATGCCAAAAAGATGGTAATGCTTGGCCCGTCTTTGGCAAAGGTCCTGTGTGGCCAAGCGTAGCGTGCAAAGCGGCAGCGCGCGCTGGATCAAGATAATCGGATTGGGTTCTTTTCGCCAAGGTGTCCATAGGTGTAAGATTTGCCAACTCGTGGGACAAACAACAAGGGAAAACGAATATGAAAGTCACCAGCTTAGACCATCTGGTGCTAACCGTGCGTGATATCGACCGTTCCGCCGCATTCTACGCAGATGTTTTAGGTATGATCCCAGAGGTTTTTCACCCCGCCGACGGTTCCGCCAGAACCGCGTTAGGATTTGGCAATCAGAAGATAAACCTGCATCAAGTGGGCGCTGAGTTCCAACCAAAGGCAGAAAATGCCACCGGTGGTTCTGCCGACTTGTGTTTCATCTCGGGCTCGCCGCTTACGGAGTGGCGGCAACTTCTAGCCAAGTTAGGTGTTGAAGTACTGCAAGGACCGGTGGCACGAATTGAGGCGCAGGGCGCAATAACTTCAATTTACATCCGTGATCCAGATGGCAACCTGATCGAAATTTCAAATTACGTTTGATTTTGAGAAGGCTACTTGTATCTTTATGCGCCTCCCTGTCGATTTAGGTGTTTGGAAGAAAGGCAATCAATCCAAGGCCGTTCGCCGAGCAAGTTTTGCGATCAGGTTTTCGCCGACGCCGGGGCGGGAAAAAGGGCATACGGTAATACAGATGGCGCAGCCTGCATGTTCATTAAAAAACGGCAGGCATTTGTCGAAATCCACATACCATTTTTCATATCCGCGCACCGCTTGCTTATCATGTGTAATGGCTTGCGGCGGGCATTGGCGCGCACAAATCTGGCAGTTTTCGCAAAACCCGTCAGTGCCATTATCAACAGGATCGTCTGTGGTAAGTGGCAAGTTCGTCAGCACAGCTGCCAAGCGAAAGCACGACCCAAGTTTGGCGTTAATGATCGAGCCGTGTTTGCCAAGCTCGCCCAAACCTGCGGCTATGGCCGCTGGAACCATGGTCAGACCTTCTGCAAATGGTCCGTGTTCGGCCTCGGCATCGTGGCCTTGGTTTCGCAGCCAACCAGCCAGCGCTTTTGAGGTTTTCATACCGCGCGTGTACTGGCGCACAACTTCGGCCCCGGCGGACGGTTCGGGGGCTGCAAGCATTTCGTCATAGTCCATAGCGATGGCCAGAACGACGATGTGACTGAATGAAACTTCCCAACCTTGATAGGCCCAATCCGCCGAAATCCGCGCGACACCCACATCATCGGCACCAAGCCTTAACGCTTCAGACTTAAGTGCGTCAGCCCATTCCGATGGAGACTTGTTAACCGGAACAGATGCAATTGGTGGCAAAGGAATTTTCTCTTCCTCCATGCGTTCCGCTCGACCCCGTTGTAATGAAGGGTCAGCGTTTTTGGTGTAAAACCATTTCTGCACCGGTCCGAAAGTGATTTTATCGGGATCACCCCAATAGACATGTTTGGGGCGGCGAAACTCTGCTTCGTGCAAGCCATTGATGTCGTTGCCGGATGCATCAGGCCACAGGGCCATTTGTTCAGGGTCGGGGGTGTAGGGCGGCAGCTTGGGCATGGGGAAGCTTAGCAAACTGCCGGTGAAAGAACAGGAATTATCTTTCAGGCGCATAATCACCTGTGGCCGATCACGATTTGGACACGTATGATTTGCTTAACATGTGAAGTTCAGGCGGAAAGTGCGATATGTCAAATGTGCAAGATCTAGCCCCGATTGACACCGAAATAACCTTGTCGGGTCTAACCACTGACCCCTACAGCATCTATAAACGCCTACGGGTCGCGGCCCCGGTGGTTCGCGTTCCAGCCGTTGGCCGCACGTTGTTAACCAAGGCTGCAGACACGCGGTATGTAAAAGATAACCCGCTTTTGTTTAGTTCGTCCGATCCCGGAACGCCGATGGAACGCGCCTTTCAGGCTAAAACTCTGATGCGGCGCGATGGGGCCGATCATTTGCGGCTTAGAAACGCGATGCGGCCAACATTTTCTGCTCGAAATATCAAGGATGTTTGGGTGCCAGCTTATACCCAAATTGCCCACGAATATGTATCGCGCCTGCCACGGGGCGAGGTCGTGGATTTGTTTTCCGTGTTGGCAGCGCCAGTGGCCGCGCGGTGTTTGGGGCACGTAATGGGAATTCAATCTGCATCAGACGAAGACCTGCAACTCTGGTCGCAAACGCTGATCGATGGGGCGGGTAACTTCGGGCTAAGCGACGAACTATTCGCGAGATCCGACGCCGTTAATGTCGACATTAATGCCTGTATTTCCAGCCGAGTAGATCAATACCGCGCAGAGCCTGATCAAAGTGCTTTGTCGATAATGTTGAACGAGGGTGAACCGCTTGAAATGGAACATATCGTTTCAAACATCAAAATCGCAATTGGTGGCGGGATTAACGAACCAAGAGATGCTTTGCTGAGCGCATTGTTTGGCTTGTTGAATAATCCAGAACAAAAGCAGGCAGCAGTCGAAAGCGGCGATCTGTGGGACGCAGCATTTGAAGAGGCGATACGCTGGGTTGCACCCATTCAGATCAGCTCGCGGTTGGTAAAGGAAGACACGAAAATTCGCGGCTGTTTGTTACCAAAAGGCGATGTGGTTATGACCATTCAAGCCTCGGCTAACCATGACGAAGAACTGTATACGGATGCGCATCTGTTTGACTTGTTCCGGTCCAAAGCCGCCCATCAAGCGTTTGGCAATGGCCCGCATTTCTGTCTTGGCACCCATATCGCGCGTCGATTGATCGGCGGCATACTACTGCCGATGTTGTTTGATCGCTTTCCCAATATGCAATTGGAAACCGCTAGTGACGTTGTTTGGAGCGGCTTTGCTTTTCGCGGGCCTTTGAACTTACCAGTTCGGTTGGAATAGTTAAAACTCAACCCCGATTTGGGCCTTAATACCGGAACGAAACGGGTGCTTTATCAGCTCCATTTCCGTCACCAAGTCGGCGGCTTCGATCAGGTCTTCTTTGGCGTTGCGACCAGTTAAAACAACGTGGGTCATTTCCGGTTTCTCCTCGGCAAGAAAGGCCACTACTTCAGCTACGTCAATGTAGTCGTAACGGATCGCAATGTTTATTTCGTCGAGCAGCACCATTTTGTTAGACGGGTCGCGGATCAGGTCTTTGGCCTTGGCCCACGCCGCCTGGGCCATTTCGGTGTCACGAGTGCGGTCCTGAGTTTCCCAGGTGAAGCCCTCGCCCATTGTGTGAAATGCGCATTCGTCGCTGAATTTCGACAAAATCAAATCACGCTCGCCGGTGGACATACCGCCTTTGATGAACTGCACCACAGCGCATTTCATGTCATGGGCAATGCAGCGGAAAATCATGCCGAACGCAGCCGACGATTTACCTTTGCCCTTGCCCGTGTGGACGATGATAAGACCTTTTTGGTCGGTCTTGGTGGCCATAATTTTGTCTCGCGCGACTTTTTTCTTGGCCATTTTCATCGCGTGTCGTTCGGGATCTTGTTTCGGCTTATCGGTCATTTTGGGCTCCTGTTCGCTGGTGTGTCAGCATGTCTGGGAATTGAGTTAGGCGCAAGTTTGAGTATTTAGGGAACAATGAAAGCAAGGCTTTCTATTAAGGCGCGGGCCGAGTTTGATTTTGGGGTCCAAAGGCCGCGATCAATCGCCTCGTGCAAGCGTTCGGCGATTTCTTTCAAGGCCGGGGCGTTGTGTTGGGCAATAAAGTCGCGGGTTTCGATGTCTTCCAAGTAGGCCGCGTGGACCAAATCAAAATGATGATTTTTAACCGCACCAGTGGTGGCTGCAAAGGCGAACAGATAGTCGACTGTGGCCGCCATTTCAAAAGCACCTTTGTAACCGTGTCGTTTGACGCCTTCGATCCATTTTGGATTGACCACACGAGAATGGATGACCCGCCCGATTTCATCGTCAAGCGTGCGGATAACGGGGCGTTCTGGTCTTGAGTGATCGTTGTGGTATATCGGACGGTCTTGTCCTTGCAGGGTTGAAACAGCCGCGGCAGCACCACCTTCGAACTGGTAGTAATCGTCGCTATCTAGAATGTCGTGTTCGCGGTTGTCTTGGTTCTGAACCACGGCTTCGACTTGGCCAAGTCTTGCTTCCAATGATTTTCTCGCGCGTTTTCCTTGCGCGTTATTGCCGTAAGCATATCCGCCCCATTCAAGATATGCTTCGGCCAGATCAGCCTTGTCAGCCCATAACCGTTCATCGATCATAGCTTGCAAGCCTGCACCATATGCGCCGGGTTTAGAGCCGAATACCCGGTGTTGGCCGTCAGCGCCTTCAGTCTTGGCGCGCGCGGCAGCAGGGTTCATATCGGCAGGCTCATCCAAGGCCATGACAGCACGCGCGGCCGAGTCTACGAGGTCTATCAATTGTGGGAACGCGTCGCGGAAAAAGCCTGATATCCGCAAAGTAACATCAACACGCGGGCGGTCCAGGACCGTCAGCGGCAAGATTTCAAATCCGGTGACACGTCGATTGGCGGCGTCCCATTTCGGTTTGACACCCATTAAAGCCAAGGCTTGCGCAATGTCATCGCCGCCTGTGCGCATATTTGCGGTTCCCCAAGCGGTGATCAGCATGGCGCGGGGCCAATCACCAACCGTTTGTAAGTGCTTTTCGATCAGCAGGTTGGCGGATTTCCAGCCTAGCTTCCATGCAGTAGGGGTTGGTACAGCACGGCTGTCGACGCTGAAGAAATTGCGGCCAGTTGGCAGAACGTCCAAGCGCCCGCGCGTTGGTGCGCCCGACGGGGCCGGGGCCACGAATTGCCCGTTAAGGGCCGTAAGCAAGCCCGCGCCTTCGTCGGGGCCACAAGCCTGTACCGTTGGCCGAACATTTTCGAAAATACCGTTCAGAACTGCGAATGTGGCCGGCCAGTCGCCCGGTTTTTGGCCGTCGATAAGGCTGGAAGCTAGCAATTCAAGCCGTTCCACAGTATCGCCGTTGGATCGCCAGTTATCTGTGCTAAGAGCCTGCAAAGCATCGGGTTTCGCGCCTTGCCAATTTTGGGCCATGTCACAATCAAGCGGATCGAAATCAAAACCAAAATCTTGGGCAAGAGCACGCGGCAATGAGGCGTGTTCGCCCACGCCATCACCGCGCGGGATGCGGGTCAAGGCCTGTATCAGATCACGCTCAAGCCGATCCGTCGGCGATTGACCGAATACGTGAAGGCCATCCCGAATTTGGGCTTCTTTCAGATCGCAGAGGTAGGCGTCAAGATTGTTAAGATCAGTGGCTTCATCGGTTCCGGTCATGCCAGCGTCTTCGCCAATTCCGGTGGCGGAAGTCAGGGCCAGAATTTCGCGGCGCAACAAGTCAAGACGGCGGGGGTCGACGCCGGAGGCCTCATAAAACTCATCCACCAAGGCTTCAAGATCGCGCAAGGGGCCATAAGTTTCGGCGCGGGTTAAGGGAGGCGTCAGATGGTCTATGATTACGGCTTGGGTACGGCGTTTCGCTTGCGTACCTTCCCCGGGATCGTTGACGATAAAGGGGTAAATATGCGGGGTTGGGCCAAGGATTGCTTCTGGGAAACAAGTTTCTGACAAGGCAAGCGCTTTGCCTGGCAGCCATTCAAGATTACCGTGCTTTCCCATGTGAACAAGCGCGTTGGCTTTAAACTGGTGACGCAGGTGGAAATAGAAAGCGAGGTAATTATGTGGCGGCACAAGATCTGGCGAGTGATAGGTTTCTTTGGGGTCGATATTATAACCCCGCGCCGGTTGAATGCCGACAATTACGTTGCCGAAATTCAGAACCGAAAGCGCAAAGCTGTTATCGCCTGCCACAAAAAACGGGTCGGCTTCGGGGTTGCCCCAACGGGTTTCAATCTGTTGGCGGACTTCATATGGCAGTTGATTATAAGATTTCAGGTAATCTGGAAGGCTAAGCCGTACTCCTCCTTCGCGGCGCACGCGATCCGTCAACCAGTTGGTTGGGCCGGCTAGAATTTGCTGCATTAACGCATCGCTACCTGCCGGAATGTTTTCGATGGTGTATGCGGCCTGATCAAGCAAGCTAAGCACGTGGATTGTAGCCGCTGGCGTATCAAGACCTACACCATTGGCAAGGCGGCCGTCTTTGTTTGGATAATTCGCAAGGATCAGAGCGACTTTGCGGTCCTGGGGCGCGGTTTGGCGTAAACGCACCCAGTTTAGCGCAAGATCGACCACGAAATCGACGCGATCACCGCGGGCCCGGTAAGCGGCGATGGGGCATTCAGTAGCATCGTCAAAAAACGCCTCGCCTTTGAAAGATATGGCGCGCGAAAGGATGCGTCCGTCGACTTCGGGTAGGGCCACGTTCATGGCGATGTCGCGGGCGGAAAGGCCTGATGTGCCTTCGACCCATGCGGCCTCGCTTGAGCCAGCCAAAACCACCTGGAAAACGGGCGCTTTGTTAGCGGCCTGCATGGTCAGTGGGTTGGTGATCGCGGTATCGCCTTTATGAGGTGAACCTACCGCAAAGCTGGTGCAGTTTAGAATGACAGATGGCGGCGCTTGCCCGAATAGGTTTTCCAAAGTGGCGACGGATATTGGGTCTTTCAAAGAGGCCACAAATATCGGCATCGGGTTTAAGCCGCGTCTCAGCAGGGATTTGATCAATCGGTTGATCGGGTTGAGGCCAGCACCTTGAACCAGTGCGCGGTAGAAAATGATCGGAACAACTGGGGCGTTTTTGGCCCAGTTGTTCTGGGCAGTTTCAAGATCGGCGATGCCGCTACCAGGCCAATAGATACCAGCACGAAGCAGGGGTTTGGCGGCTTGAGGTTTTTCCGAATTTTCCAGCATTGATTTGCTGTAGTGCAGGAAGTTCGTTGCGTTTTCAGGGCCGCCTTCAACCATATATGCCCAAAGATTTTCCCAGTCTGGTCGAGGAATAGTGGACAATCCGAACAATTCTTCGTCGGGTTTGTCATCACCCGGTAAGGCGGCAAAAGGTATGCCAGACTGGGCCAGTTCAATGGCGTATTGTTCTAACCCATATTTCCAGTATCCAGCGCCGCCAAGGACGCGCGCGATCACCAGTTTTGATTTTGTCGCGCAGTTTTCAAGGTGCAAATCAACTGACATCGGATGTTGCAAATGTGTAAGATTGGCAAGGCGTAGGGTCGGCGGATCGGCCATTTCACCTCGGGCTTCTGACATACCTGCAAGTTCTGTGTCAGCGGCAGAAATGAAAACTACATCGGCGGGAGTTTGGCCAAGATCAACGGGTTCAGCCCCGTCATCGATACTGCCGGGTTGGGCGGCTAAAAGATGCATTGTCGGCAGCGATTCCGGTGAGGTTTGGAGCCTATCGCGAGGGTATTTGTTAAAAGACGAACCAACGGACTAAAGCCTCTTTTCCATGAACAGGCTTGTCGGCTCGTCAGGGTAGTCACCAAATGGGCCACGTACTTTGTACCCTTGCGCGGAGTATAGTTTATGAGCAGCGACCAATTTGTCGCCTGTTTCGAGACGCATCAGCGGTAAGTTATTTGCGCGGGCTTTGGCTTCAAGCTCGTCCAGTAACTTAACACCGATCTTTGCGCCCCTTGCGCCGGGATCTACAAACATGGACTTGATCTCGCCATAGCCCGATTTTATCGAAAGCGCAGCACAGCCAGCTGTGTCACCGTCAAGCTCGGCCGTGATGAACATAATGTTTGGCTGGCAAAGATCATCGATTGATAAATAGTGATTTGCTTCAGGTTCGAATAGCGACTGCATCAGCGCGTGGCTGGCTTTCAGCAGCTTAATTGCGCCCGGACTTCTCGGGTCGCCAGTTTGGATTGTAACTGTATTTTTCACGCTTGAAGCGCCTTCTCGATGGCATCGCGACTTAGGCCAGCTTGCCCGATAACCACCAAGCGGGTTTGGCGGGGTTCTGATGGCCCAAACGGGCGGTCAAAATAGCTATCGATGCGCGGGCCGACGGCTTGCACGGTTAAGCGCATAGGTTTGCCGGCTACAGCGGCAAAACCTTTCAGGCGCAGAATATTGTGTTGCTGGATGATCTCAACAAGTTGCGCCGAAAAGGCCTTAGTATCGGTAATTTCGGGGCAGGTGACGACAAAGCTTTCGAAATCGTCGTGGTCGTGGTCGTGGTGATGGTCGTGATCGCCTTCTTCGTGGTCGTCATCATGGTCATGATGGTGGTGATGCACTTCGTGGCGGGCATTCAAATCATTTTCCGAACCGACGCCCTGACCCAATAGAACCTCAACCGGTAATTCACCCATTGAGGTCTTGATCACCTGTACGCCATCGCGGCTGTCCTGGCGCAGGTTTCGAACAAGTGCTTCGGCTTGGCCTTCATCCAACAAATCAGACTTATTCACCACGATCATGTCAGCGCAAGCGATCTGATCTTCAAACAGTTCTGACAGCGGTGTTTCGTGGTCAAGATTATCATCTTCTGCGCGCTGGGCGTCAATTGCAGCAATATCATGTGCGAACTGACCATCTGTAACCGCTTTGCCATCAACCACGGTAACCACACCATCGACCGTGACTTTGGTGCTGATGCCGGGCCAGTTGAAGGCGCGTACAAGTGGTTGCGGCAATGCCAGGCCACTGGTTTCAATGACAATGTGGTCGGGACGGTTTTCGCGGGCAAGCAGGTTTTCCAATGTTGGGATGAAGTCATCTGCGACCGTGCAGCAAATGCAGCCGTTTGACAGTTCGACAATGTCTTCCTCGCGGCAGGTTTCTTCCCCGCAACCTTTTAGAATGTCGCCATCAACGCCAAGGTCACCGAATTCATTGATAATCAGTGCAATGCGCTTGCCTTTGGCATTCTGCAGCATGTGGCGGATCAAAGTTGTTTTGCCAGCTCCCAAAAAACCGGTGACAATCGTGGCGGGAATTTTCTGTTGCATGGTCTAACTTTCGAGGACAGGTTTGGTGACAGACAGCAGTACATCACCAACAACCAAAGGTGAATGGTTGTTGGTGTTAAGCGTTACGGTAATATTGGCCCCTTCGGGCAAGCTGGCGATGTGAAACCACGAGCTATAGATCCGAGACAATTTTACGCCATTCACATAGATATGCGCATGGCCTTGGGCGGGAACATTGGCCTGATTGACCGCTTGGGGTGTGAACAGAAAACTTGCTGTTTGAATATGCAAATTCCAGCCGCTAACAGCGCCTTTGGTAAGCATGAAATCAAAGTTGGGTGCGCCGTCGGTGTTGGCAACGGAAACCGTTTCACTATGATCATGCGACATCTCAGACATGTGATCTGACTGTGTGGGATGCAGATAAGGCCCCGCTAGTAGGCCGAAAGCCAAGGCGAAAACCGTGAAGACGGACGAACGCGACATCATGTGACCTCCGCATCTTTTGCCCAAAAATGCGCGGCAGAAAGCCCAAGCACAACCCAAGCAATCATGCCAACGCCAAGCGCGCGTGTCGCAAATTCGGCTGCTAGTTCAGGTGGTGTCGGGCCGGCAAACTCAGCTGGACCAGGTGCGCCGATGACGTGTGGCAAGGTAAACAATACAATGGCCGCTGCCCAATAGGCCCAGCCTTTGCCAAAAGCCAACAGCCAAAGTCCAAAGCTTGTTGCTATGACTGTTCCTGCCCACCAGTATTGCCGCAGATCCACGTCTGCCGCAGCGCTACCGGGCAGTTCTGGCGCAAGCCCAATGGCCGGGGCAAACTGCACCGCAATGAACCCTGCCAACCCCCATAGAATGCCGGTGCGGGCGGTGATTGTGATGCCGCGTGTTTCTGCGAAGCCGAAAGCGGCAGCCAATAGCAACCCGTAACCAGCATAGACAAAGATATTGAACAGTGTTGTTTGACCATCACGACGAAAATCAATGCCGTCGCCTGTGAATGCGGCGCTATGGTCATGGCTATCGTGATCGTGTTCGGCTTCGCCCGCAACACCGGCTTTCGCCGCGAAATGCGTTAGCTCGCCGCTTTCATACTTTTCGGCTTCAAGCAGAACAGGTTGCACAAATGCAAATTGCAGCGCGGTGGCAATCAACCCCGCCGCAAGGCCAGCGAACAGGGCGCTGGCGAGCAATCTTGTCAGCATGTTTTAGTGGCAGGGAAAGCCAGCTACGTGACGCACATCATGGGCCGCATCATGCAGAACCGAAGATTGAGCGTGACCAGCTAGAAAAACCATTGCAGCGCCAAGAAGGGCAACAAATGTGATGGTCAGAATGTTTGTCTGAGCGGCAGTTGTCGTTGTGGCTGTTTTAGTCATCGTCGTCATAGTAGTTCCTTTCCCGTCATCCCCGACGGATTTGTTGCAACGTTCTATGCAGGGCCGGTCTCCTGGCTCGCGGGTCATAACGCTTCTTCGGCCTTCCCGGGTCTCCCCAGTGGCATGATCGAAGGGCGCTCGCCGCATACAGTCGCGGGGGCGGTTGTGGCTTTAGGTCCCGGAATTCGGTCGGCCCTGTCCACATTCCCATTTCATCCCCAAACGCTTCACGTCCATGCGGGGAACCTTGCATCGCTACTTGTGGCGTTGAATCAGGCGAACGGTCAAGAGCAATAACGGCAGTTTTGGTCGCAGCAGCGCCTTTTGTTGAAACTTTGGGTCACGCGGGCAATCCGTGCTGCGATGAAAAATTGACCGAATCACCCATTATGCGATACACAAGTACCACAATACGGTCATTTTGAACGATATGAGGGATACCATGACAGTTTCAAAACGAAGAATGGCACTTGCCAGCATCGCATTAGTGCTTGCTGGATTTGC
>JBLHMX010000038.1:0-17799 GCA_047622625.1 Paracoccaceae bacterium
GGATTATCCGGGTCTTTGGCGTTTTCTGCAAACAATTCGGCAACCACAGAAGGGGCGCGGTAATCCATGCGATCAGCAAAACCAATATCGTAGGATTCAGCCCAGTCACGATACAGCGCAACCGAGTCTTGCGGTGTTTTCAATGAATACGCGCGTTTCAGATCAAGTTTGTCTTTGCTCATGTTTGCCCCACCATTCTGCGACCAGTCAGGCAGGTAATTTGCATAGTTTCAAGTAAAAACGGCCCCGCCTAATAACGGGACCATCTAAAGTTTCAACTAATCTGTTTGCTACATGTCAAAGCATTCCGCAACTTCAACGCTGCCGCCATCAGCCAGCATTGGGCAATTCTGGACCATCGCAACGGCGGTATCTATGTCTGCTGCATTGACCAACGAGTACCCAGATACAGGGTTTGCACCGCCGTCATCCGCGATGCCTGTAGGTGACACAGTTTTTGACATCCCAAGTGGATTACCCGAGTCGACAACGGCATCCCCAAGCGAGGCAAACCAAGCCATCCATTCTTGCATGACTTTTTGACCCTCTTCTGGGCTGCTTGGTGCTTTGCCTCCGTGATAAACGTAAAGAAATTTCGCCATTCGTGTCGTCCTTTTGTTGCAGTTTAGATTTATGCAGTCATCCGTTCCAATTTGCGCATCGAAGAGGTCCAGCCTTGAGTGTGGTTTTCTGCCAATTCAGCGCTGGCCAGTTGCTGGTGATGCAGCGTCAGCGATGTTGTACCGTCTTCATTTGCGACCAAAGTTAAGGTCACATGGCTTTCGTTGCCACGTTGATTATTTTCGTCATGCCACGCCCAAGTACAACCAATGGAAGTCGGGGCTGTTACATGTGTTACCTGACCAGAAACTGTAAACTTCGCCCCATCATCATTTTGCATTTCCGAGTGCCAAGGCCCTGGCTTAGTAAAATCTAAGGTGTAAACCGGAATACTCATTCCTTCTGGGCCCCACCATTTAACCAAGTGTTCACCCCGACTTACGAAATCGAAAACCTTTTCGATCGGCGCAATCAGACGACGTTCTATTTTTACTTCAGCCATTGTCAGGCCCTTCCATATTCAAAGCCTCTTCCAAACGGTTCAGCTTATTTTCCCAAAAATTTCGGTGGTATTCGACCCAAGCATTCACCGCCTGTATCGCGACCGGGTTAACCGAATATATTCGTTTTTGGCGATCAACTCGTTGATTTATCACCCCGGCTTGGCGCAGAATTTTCAGATGCCGCGAAATCGCCGGCGCCGACATATTGGCCACGCTTTGCAGATCGCCCGCGCTTTGTTCGCCGCGCGTCAAAAGCTGCTCAACGATGGAAAATCGCGTTTGATCACCAAGAGCAGAAAATGTTTTTGTTATAGCTTGCATGATCGATTCTTTATTTCACAATTTGGTTAAATAATATGAAGCCAATTCCGTTAGGTCAAGCAGAATCTAAACTTCGGACTTGCGCATACAAGACGCGCAAAGCAGCATGGAACATGCATCAAAGGAGCCGCCATGTCAGAATTAAATTTACCTGAAATGAGATCTTTGCTGGAACAAGTTTTCGCGCCCTGGGTTCAAGACCTAAAAATCGCTCCTACGTCGATAACCGAAACTGGCGCAACATTCTGCGTGCCTGCTAGCCCGAATTTGGTGCGCCAAGGCGGTGATGGCCCGGCGGTTATCTGCGGCCAAGCCGTCGCTGCGGTTGCGGACACGGCGTCGGTTTTGGCCCTAGCTGCGCTGAACGGGCGATTTCGCAATTGTACCACAGTCGATCTTACAACGCATTTTATGCGACCAATGATGCTTGGTGATATGATCGTGTCGATTGATGCCCTGTCAAACGGCCGTCGAATGGCCGTCACCCGAGCAGAATTTCGCAGTGCTGGATCTGAAAAATTGGCAGCCACGGCGACTTGTTCATTTGCCTATCTCGAAGACTAGAGCCCTATTTTTTGTACGCCACCATTGTCAGCAGCTCATATTCAGCGACTTGATCGTCTTCTGCATTAAACAAAGTAACATTCCAACGCACTTCGCCATATTCATCCGTGCGACGGGTTTTGGCCTTTACCGTTAAGCGCGCCCTGATTTCTTCACCCGGGCTGACGGGCTTTTGAAAACTAAGCGAATTTAGTCCCGTGTTTGCCAAGACCGGGCCGGGATTTGGTTCGACAAACAATCCAGCCGCAAAACTAAGCAGCAAGTATCCGTGAGCGACACGGCCTGGAAAAAACGGGTTCGCCTTAGCGGCATCATCATCCATATGCGCGTAGAAAATATCACCAGTGAATTCCGCGAAGTGTTCAATGTCAGCCAAGGAAACAACACGTGGTTCGGTTGTGATTGTTTCGCCGATTTGCAACTGTTCAAATGTGCGTGTGAAAGGGTGGGCTGGTGGCGCTATTTCTATCGCGCCTTTAATCCACGTGCCAGTGATTGCAGTCAAAATGTCCGGGCTGCCCTGAATTGCAGTCCGTTGCATGAAGTGCATGACACCGCGAATACCGCCAAGTTCCTCGCCGCCCCCAGCGCGGCCGGGACCACCGTGTACCATGTGTGGCACAGGCGCGCCGTGGCCAGTGGCTTCAGCCATCGAAGTGCGATTGTTAAAGTAAAGTCGCCCATGCCAAGCCGCCGAAGCAACCGTGATCGCGCGGGCAACAACGGGATCATTGGTAATTACAGAGCCCACTAGCGACCCGCCGCCGCGATTCAACAATGCGGCTGCATGCGACAGATCACGGTATCCCATAACTGTCGAAACCGGGCCAAACGCTTCGATTTCATGTACATGTCGGGCGGCATCTGGGTCTTTGCAATGAAGCAATATTGGCGGCAAGAATGCACCTTTTTCGCCGTCGGCGCCATCGACTTTGAATGAAGACGGATCACCAAAGACCGTCACGCATTCAGACGACAGTTTTTCAACGGTCGCCAACACATCTGCCTTTTGTGAAACCGAAACCAGCGCGCCCATGTCCGTGGATTTCAAAGCGGGATCGCCAATTGTGGTCGCGGCTAACTTGGCTGAAATAGCGTCAGACAAAGGTCCAACCAGCTTTTCGGGCACAATCATCCGGCGTATCGCTGTGCATTTTTGCCCAGCTTTGGCTGTCATTTCGCGCACGACTTCCTGCACGAACAGGTCAAATTCTGGCGTATCGACCTCGGCATCAGGCCCAAGGATCGAGCCGTTCAACGAGTCTTGTTCAACCAAGAACCGCGTGCCGTTTTTCAGGATCAAGGGGTTCGAACGCAGCATCATCGCGGTTTCGGCGGAACCAGTAAAGCTAACGATATCCTGTGGGCCCAATCGGTCTAACAAATCACCTGTTCCGCCAATAATAAGCTGAATAGATCCGTCAGGAAAGATGCCCGAGTCGGCCATCATTCGCACGCACGCCTCGGTAAGATATGACGTTGCCGTGGCTGGTTTAACGATTGTGGGAACGCCCGCCAGCAAACTGGGGGCCAGCTTTTCCAACATGCCCCAGATCGGAAAATTAAAAGCGTTAATTTGAACGCCAACACCTAGCAGCGACGTGCAAATATGCTGGCCAAGGAACGTGCCGCCGCGCGAGAGCTGCTCAACTTCTCCGTCGATGTAAATATGTCCATCGGGCATTTCGCGCCGACCTTTGCTAGCAAAGACCATCATCGTACCGATGCCGCCGTCGATATCAATTTTGCTGTCAGCCAACGTTGCACCGGTCATATAAGAAAGCTGATATAGATCGTCGCGTCTTTCTTGCAGGTAGATCGCCAGCATTTTCAATCGACGCGCCCGATCGTGAAAAGTCATTTTCCTAAGCGCCGCGCCACCGGTGTTCCGTGCAAAACTCAACATCCCCTGAAAATCAAGGTTGTCCGAGCCAGCTTGAGCAATCAGGTCGCCTGTCACCGCGTTATGAATGTCGCGAGCATTGCCGGATGGCGCAATCCATTTCCCAATCGCAAAGCTGTTCAATTGCATCAAGGTCATTGCTGGTCCGATCTTGTTATTGGCAATCGCACAGCAAGTGATTTGCTGTCGATAGAGCCAATACTATTGACCAACCGGTCGGTTTATGCAAATCATTTCACAGCTATTTATTTACGGGATATCGAATGGCCAAATTGTCCGATCAAGAACGCGCAGAACGCACGGCCGCTGTTATGTGGGAAAACGATCTTGCGTCGCAATCAAGTGGTATGCAAATCGATCTTATCGGTCCGGGTTTTTGCACGACCTCTATGACCGTCGCCACGCAACATTTGAATGGTCATGGAATCTGTCACGGCGGCTATATTTTCATGCTAGCCGACAGCGCCTTTGCGTTTGCTTGCAACAGCTACAACCAGCTTGTGGTTGCCCAGAATAATTCGATAAATTTCGTATCTCCGGGGCGACCATCTGAAGTTTTGATCGCCAAAGCAAAAGAAATCAGCCGCTCAGGCCGAAACGGCATCTATGACGTGTCTGTGACAGGCGAAGGTGGCCGCGTAATAGCCGAGTTTCGGGGGTGTTCACGCACGATCAAAGGTCAACATTTTGAAGAAATCGAAGGATAAAAAATGACCGAAGCCTATATTTGCGAAGGATTTCGCACACCGATTGGCCGATACGGCGGTGCACTAAGTTCGGTTAGGCCTGATGATTTATTGGCACAAGTGATCGGCGATGTAATTGCCAGCGCATCAGGCTTAAATCCTGCGGCAATCAACGACGCGATCATGGGCTGCGCTAACGGTGCCGGTGAAGATAACCGAAACGTGGCACGGATGGCGACCCTGCTGGCAGGGCTGCCCGACACCATTCCTGGACTAACGGTAAACCGATTGTGTGGTTCGGGGCTAAACGCAGTCGGAGCGGCGGCACAGGCAATAAAATCCGGCGACGCCGAAATTGTTTTGGCTGGCGGTGTCGAAAGCATGAGCCGCGCACCATTTGTGATGGGCAAGGCGACAACAGCGTTTTCGCGGAATGCTGATGTGTTTGATACAACGATTGGCTGGCGGTTCGTCAACAAACTGATGAAGGCGCAATATGGCGTGGATTCGATGCCAGAAACCGCCGAGAATGTAGCCGAAGATTTTAACATTTCGCGCCAAGATCAAGACGCATTCGCCTATCGCAGTCAGGAACGCGCGGCGGCAGCGATTTCGTCTGGACGGATGGCACAAGAAATCACGCCAATATCGATTGCCCAGCGCAAAGGTGATCCAGTGATTGTTGATACCGATGAACATCCGCGTATGACCAGCCTTGAAAAGTTGGGCCAATTGCGCGCGCCGTTCCGCGAAGGCGGCAGTGTGACGGCAGGCAACGCTTCGGGCGTGAATGATGGGGCTGCGGCAATCATAATTGCCAGCGGTTCCGCCGTTGAAAAGTTTGGCCTGAAACCGAAAGCGCGCATTTTGGGCATGGCGAATGCGGGTGTGCCGCCTCGCATCATGGGCATTGGGCCTGCACCAGCATCGGAATTACTGATGGAACGCCTTGGCCTAAAAATTGGCGATATCGACATCGTTGAATTAAACGAAGCCTTCGCTGCCCAAGGCCTAGCAGTCATGCGCCAACTTGGTCTGCCTGACGATGCTGCACATGTGAACCCAAACGGCGGCGCAATTGCGCTTGGCCATCCGCTTGGTATGTCCGGTGCTCGGCTTGCTTTGACTGCGGCAATTGAATTGCAGAACACTGGGGCCAAGCGCGCCCTTTGCACCATGTGCATCGGGGTTGGCCAAGGCATTGCCCTGATGATGGAGGCTGTTTAGATGCTTGATCTAACCCCCGCAAAATCCACGCTTGATCAGATTGAAATCGCCTCGCGTGATGAAATTTCGGCACTCCAAATTAAGCGCATGAAATGGTCTCTAAGTCACGCCTATCAAAACGTGCCGCATTACAAAGCCGCCTTTGACGCCGCAGGCGTGCATCCTGACGATCTGCAATCGCTGTCCGATCTGGCGAAATTTCCATTTACAGTGAAACAAGATCTGCGCAACAATTACCCGTTTGGAATGTTCGCGGTGCCGCGCGATCAAATCGCTCGTGTGCATGCCTCATCCGGCACCACAGGCCAGCCGACTGTCGTTGGCTATACCAAGAACGACCTAGAGATGTGGGCGACAGTCGTAGCGCGATCATTGCGGGCTTCTGGCCTAAAATCTGGCGATTTGCTGCACAATGCCTATGGTTACGGCCTATTCACTGGCGGTCTTGGCATCCATTCCGGGGCCGAAAAATTGGGCCTGACGCAGGTGCCTGTTTCTGGTGGCATGACACCACGCCAAGTTCGTTTGATCGAGGATTTTCAGGCTGATGGCATCACCGTCACGCCGTCGTATATGCTGTCGATACTTGATGAATATCGCAAGCAGGGGTTCGATCCGCGAAAGTCCCCGCTTAAGGTCGGCATATTTGGCGCAGAGCCCTGGACCAATGCCATGCGGCTTGAGGTCGAGGATGCGTTTGATATGCATGCGGTCGACATTTACGGGCTTAGCGAAATCATCGGCCCCGGTGTCGCAAATGAATGCGTCGAAACCAAAGACGGATTGCACGTTTGGGAAGATCATTTCTACCCAGAAATCGTTAATCCTGAAACCGGTGAGTTGCTGCCCGACGGCGAGTTGGGCGAGCTTGTGTTCACATCGCTCACCAAAGAAGCGTTCCCGATCATCCGCTATCGCACCCGCGATCTAACCCGTCTTTTGCCCGGAACAGCACGTTCTATGCGCCGCATGGAAAAGATCACGGGGCGGTCTGATGATATGATCATTCTGCGCGGTGTGAACGTGTTTCCGACCCAGATCGAAGAACAATTAATGACGGTTACAACATTGGCGCCGCATTTCCAGATTGAATTAACCCGCAAAGGCCGCATGGATCATATGGTTGTTCATGTGGAAGCAACGCTGGCAGCAGCAAATGAAACGGCGCGCAAAGCTTCGGCCACGCAGCTGTCAAATCGCATAAAATCGACGGTCGGTATCACTGCTGAAATCCGCGCCAGCGAACCAGGTACTGTTGCCCGATCCGAAGGCAAAGCGGTGCGTGTCGTTGACAATCGGCCAAAAACCTAATGGCCCGTACAATAGCCAAAGATCATGAAGTCAAACGCGCCGCCATTCTAAGCAAAGCCGCAAGGTTCTTTGCCGAAAATGGTTTCGACCGATCCAGCATGAACCAACTTGCAACGGTTTGCGGCGTATCTAAAGCATTGATTTACCACTATTATGACAGCAAGGATGCGCTGTTGTACGACATCGTTCTTACCCATCTGACAGCTTTGCTGGAAACGGTTATAGCTGTAGATCAGGCGGGGGCTGACAAGGAAAACAACCTACGGCAAACCATCCGAGCAATCCTTGTTGCCTACCGTGATGCCGATGCTGAACATCAGGTTCAAAGCGAAGCAATGACCGCTTTGCCAGCGGATCAACGCCGTGTTTTGGCGGATATGCAACGTGAAATAGTACAGATCGTTTCGGATGCAGTAAAAGCCGTGACGCCTGACGTCTATAGTGCCAATCCAGAAAAACTGCGCCCGGTTACCATGACCGTGTTTGGCATGATGAACTGGTTTTACATGTGGCACCGGAAAGGAAAGGGCATGACCCGTGAGGAATACGCCGACCTTGTGGCCGATCTGGTTTTAGGTGGCGTTCGCGGGCTTTAGCATTTTATCGTCGCAGTAATCAGCACAACATCGCCTTTAATCGAGCGTTGATTTAGCTTGCAATCCGTTACAACTTCAATCGCTTCAACTAAGCGAAACACAGCGCCATCGCGTTGCTTTTTTGTTCGATAGTTGGTTCTAATTGCCTGAGCTTTGTCATTTTTGAAAAACACTGTAATGGCGTAACCACTTACAATCACCGACTTGGATACAGCGCCGCGAAACTCTAGTGAAGGCGATGCGCAGGCGGTGAGAAACATAAGAAGTACGACAAGACGTGGCATTGGCACTCCAAAAATCAAGACAATACTCAAGTGCCTGATCTTGGTTGATATTCGGTTAACGCCTCCACGCGGTTCATGCAGTGGTTGGCGTTTAAAGATGAAAAGCCTCACATCCTACGAGATCATAAACACATCATAGCGCGTGGATTTACCTGTGATTTGGTGACTAGGCGAACGGATAACCGCCATTGGGTCAGCCTTTTGCGGCCATTTCAGAACCACGCGGTTAGTCGCATATAGTAACGCGATTTGCATCAAACCAACGGCATCCGCGTCTTCGCCTACAATCTCGCGGATCATGCGCAGTTCTTTTTTAACCAGGGCCGAATTCTTGCGGCTGGGATGCATCGGATCCACCAGCACGACTTCAGCCGACAGATCGGGCAACAAGTCTTTGGCGTCGCCGTGCAACAGCGTCATTCGCGAAATAATGTCGGCAACTTCGCCGCCAACCTTGATCGCGCGCGCCATGCCATCTGCCAAAAGGCGATACATCTCGTCTGACCGTTCGATCAACGTTACTTCGGCCCCCAAAGATGCCAGCAGGAACGCATCCCGCCCCAATCCAGCAGTTGCATCAACGACCTTTGGCGTTTTGCCCGATTTCATACCGATAGCGCGGGGAAGCGCCTGGCCGCGTCCACCACCAAATCGGCGCCGATGATCAACGGCGCCACCGATGAAATCAACTGTTAAGACGTGCTGATCCGGCGGCATTTAAGGCGACCTTTGCTTGGCATGCGTGGTAAACACACTACCTACCATCTAACAAACTCTTGCGCCGAATAGCCTTGCAGGAACAACAAGGCGGTCAAATCGCCGAAATTCACCACGATATCGCAAGCCGCAGCCACTGCAGGTTTCGCGTGCAAAGCGACGCCCGAACCTGCCAAATCCAACATGCCCAGATCATTCGCGCCATCACCGACTGCAATCACATCGCTTGCTGAAATACCTAGCGTCCCGGTAATTTCGTTCAACGCGACGACCTTGGCTTCACGCCCCAATATCGGCGGCACAACGCGCCCCGTCAGAACGCCATCGACAATTTCTAAAACGTTCGCCCGGTTCTCATCGAACCCTAAAGCATGGCCAACGCTTTCGGTAAATTCCGTAAAGCCGCCGGATACCAACGCGCAATACGCCCCGGACTTCTTCATAGTCGAAACCAGTTCTTTCCCACCGGAAACGGCCTTAATCCGTGTCTCCAGCACCTTATCGATCACATCCTCGTTCAGCCCAACCAACAAGGCGACCCGTTCACGCAACGCATCATCAAAGTTAATTTCGCCGTTCATAGCCTTGGCTGTTATCGCGGCAACGCGCTCGCCAAAACCAGCCTCATCCGCCAGCTCATCCAGACATTCCTGCTGGATCATCGTGCTGTCCATATCGGCCAACAACATCTTCTTCCGACGCCCATTGCTCGGCTGTATCACCAGATCAACACCGCGATCCTGCAGGCGTTGCCAGATACGGCGTTCGTCTGCGGGACGTGCTTTTATTGGAAACTCGCACGCGACGCCGTCTTGCAGCCAGCGAAATTCGCCGCCCTGCATTTCCTTGTGGTAAGGCAGCACATTGTTGACGGTCAAAACCTTTTCCATCGGGTTGGTTAACAAGGTCGCCACAAACATCCGCGAAATTTCCTATCGTAAACTTTGCACCGTAAATCTGGTCGCAAAAACTGCTTATTGCGCCGCTTATACAGAATTTCGCGCTTGATCCACCCCTCAACACCGCATAAATCCGTCTGTGGGACACCCTTCCCCAACGAAGGGCAAATATCTGCGAGGATACCATGACGAAGTTACTTGAAAGACCGGGCATTCGTCCGGCGAACCCCCAATTTTCATCCGGACCCTGTACAAAACCGAAAGGTTGGTCGCTTGATGCGTTGTCAGATGCGGCGCTAGGACGATCCCATCGAGCGGCCATTGGCAAGACCAAGTTGCGCGACGCGATTGAACTGACCCGCGACGTGTTGGGCATTCCTGCCGACTATAAGATCGGTATTGTTCCAGCGTCCGATACTGGTGCTGTCGAAATGGCCCTATGGTCGCTGCTTGGCGCGCGTGGCGTTGATATGCTGGCTTGGGAAAGTTTTGGTGCGGGCTGGATCACAGATGTGGCCAAGCAGCTTAAACTTGAGGTTACCGCGCATACCGCTGACTATGGCCAACTGCCTGATTTGTCGGCTGTTAATTTCGACAGTGACGTGGTGTTTACGTGGAATGGCACGACATCAGGCGTGCGGGTTCCCAATGGCGATTTCATTCCGCAGGATCGTGCTGGCTTAACAATCTGCGATGCAACTTCGGCGGCATTTGCGACGGATCTTCCTTGGGACAAGTTGGATGTGACGACCTTTAGTTGGCAAAAAGTTCTGGGCGGCGAGGCGGCGCACGGCATGTTGGTGTTGTCACCAAGAACCGTAAAACGTCTTGAGGCGTACACGCCTCCGTGGCCTCTGCCGAAAATCTTTCGCTTGACCAAAGGCGGCAAATTGATTGACGGGATATTCACAGGCGCGACCATAAACACGCCGTCCATGTTAGCGGTCGAGGATTACCTGTTTGCCCTAAACTGGGCGAAATCCGTTGGTGGGCTGAAAGGCATGATCGGGCGGGCCGATGCAAATCTTGCGGTTATTACCGACTTTGTCGCTGCCACCGACTGGATTGATTTCCTGCCTGTTGATCCGGCAACATATTCCAACACGTCGGTCTGCTTGAAAATCACTGATCCGGTCATATTGGCATTGTCCACGGGTCAACAGACGGACTTCGCCAAGGCCATCGTCAAACGTCTGGAAAGCGAAGGCGTGGCTTTTGATATCGGCTCATACCGAGACGCGCCCGCTGGCTTGCGCATTTGGACAGGAGGCACGGTTGAAACTGCTGATCTGGCTGCCCTTGTGCCGTGGCTAAACTGGGCTTTTGCGATTGGAAAAGTCGCAATCTAATCTCATTTAGATGCGTGGAGAATATGCATCACAAATATTTATGGAGGGCCTGATCATGGCACCTAAAGTACTCGTATCCGACAAACTCAGCGAAACCGCAGTGAAGATTTTCCGCGACAATGGTATCGAAGTGGATTTTCTGCCTGACGTCGGAAAGGATAAACTGGAACTACTAAAGATCATTGGCAAATATGATGGCCTAGCAATCCGTTCCGCCACCAAGGCGACCGAAAAAATCATCAACAACGCAGAAAACCTGAAAGTAATTGGCCGGGCTGGTATCGGAGTGGACAATGTTGATCTGGCCGCCGCCAGCCGCAAGGGTGTAATCGTAATGAACACGCCTTTCGGCAATTCGATCACGACGGCGGAACATGCGATCAGCCTGATGATGGCCGTGGCGCGGCAAATTCCTGCCGCAAGTGTTTCCACCCAAGCCGGCAAATGGGAAAAGTCGCGTTTCATGGGGGTCGAACTAACCAACAAATCCCTGGGACTGATCGGGTGTGGCAACATTGGCACAATCGTGGCCGACCGCGCCAAGGGTTTAAAAATGAAGGTACTTGCCTATGATCCCTTCCTTTCTGAGGAACGTGCGGTAAAGCTGGGCGTCACCAAAGTCGCGCTTGGCGAGCTGTTTCAAAAAGCTGATTTCATTACGCTGCACGTGCCGCTAACAGACAAAACCCGCAAGATCATCGATTCCGATGCTATCGCGCTAATGAAGCCTGGGGTGCGTATTATTAACTGCGCGCGGGGTGGTTTGGTGGATGAAACTGCTTTGGCCGAGGCCATGAAAACGGGTCAAGTCGCGGGTGCGGGCTTTGATGTGTTCGAAATCGAACCTGCAATCGACAGCCCACTGTTCAACTTGCCCAACGTCGTTTGCACACCACACTTAGGAGCCGCGACAACTGAAGCACAAGAAAATGTCGCCATTCAGGTGGCCGAACAGATGTCGGATTATCTGCTGAACGGTGCGGTAACCAATGCCATCAACATGCCGTCGATAACTGCACAGGAGGCCCCAATCCTTGCGCCTTTTATCAAGCTGGCAACTCATCTAGGCGCATTTGTCGGTCAAATGACCGATGAGCCTATAAAGGCGATTAACATTCTGTATGACGGTGAAGTCGCCGAGATGAATACTGCCGCATTGAATTCCGCTTGCATCGCTGGGTTGATGCAAGCCGCCAACCCAGAAGTTAACATGGTTTCAGCACCGGTTTTGGCAAAGGAGAGAGGCGTTAAGATTTCAACAACAACACAGGCGAAATCTGGTGTGTTTGAAAGCTATATCAAACTGACTGTCGTCACGGACACAACCGAGCGTTCAATCGCTGGAACTGTGTTTTCTGACAAAAAACCTCGCTTCATTCAGATCAAGAACATCAATATCGATGCCGAGATTGGCCGCCATATGGTTTATACCACCAACAAGGATGTGCCGGGAATCATTGGTGCGCTGGGGGCGACCTTGGGTAACAACGATATCAATATCGCCAATTTTACATTGGGTCGCGCCGATGTCGGTGGTGATGCGATTGCATTGTTATATGTCGATCATCCCATAACCGAAAATGTGATCGAACAACTGCGGGCAACGGATAAGTTCAATCAGATCAAGCCGTTAGTATTTGACGTAGCTTAATCCAAGCTGATCACAGAAAATCGTTATCACCCGGCTTGTCCGGGTGATCGCAACTCTGCTACATTTGTTGAATTGTAGTTTCAGAGGTATTTAACATGCGTACTCCCCTAATTGCGGCCTTAATTCTAAGCCTTTCAACCGGACTGACGCAGGCCGCTGAATGCGGGGGCAATTTTGGTACTTTCGTAAAAGGCTTGAAAAAAGAAGCCGTCGAACGTGGCTTTTCCCGCGCATCCGCCAACAAGTTTTTCAAATCAGTGGCCCTTGATCCTAAGGTAATTAATGCCGATCGCGCGCAGGGCGTGTTCAAAATGTCGTTCACAGATTTCGCCGGACGGGTCATCAGCAAGAACCGTATGGTGAACGGCCAGCGAAACGCCAAGAAATACGCATCAGTTTTTCAAAGGGCTGAGCAGACTTACGGTGTGGACCGCGCCGTTATATTGGCGTTTTGGGCACTTGAAACCGATTACGGCGCTGTGCAAGGCGACTTTAACACTCTGAACGCGCTGGTAACCTTGGCCCATGATTGCCGACGTCCTGATTTATTCCGCCCGCAAATATTTGCGGCTTTAGAGCTGGCTCAATCCGGTAATTTCAGCCCTGCCAATACTACGGGCGCTTGGGCTGGCGAAATCGGCATGGTACAAATGCTGCCCGAGGATATTTTGCATCGCGGCGTTGATGGCGACGGTGATGGGCAGGTGACCCTGAAAACCAGCGCACCAGACGCGATAATGACTGGCGCAAGGATGTTGCACGATCTTGGTTGGCAAGCAGGTCAACCTTGGTTGGTTGAAGTGTCGGTTCCCAAAAACTTAAATTGGCAGGAAACTGGGCTGGATCATGAGAAGCGAGTTTCGGACTGGGCCAAACTTGGCGTGAAATCCAAAGACGGAAAGATGCCCAAAGGCAGTTTTAATGCGTCGATCTTGTTGCCGCAGGGGCGCAATGGTCCGGCATTCTTAGCGCTGCCAAATTACCGTGTGTATTTTGAGTGGAACCAATCTTTTGTCTATGTGACCACAGCTGCCTATTTCGCCACGCGACTTGATGGCGCTTCGGTCTTCACGAAAGGCAATCCAGATCCGGTTTTGTCAGATGCCCAAATGAAATCACTGCAGCGTAAGTTGCAAGCAAAGGGTTACGACGTTGGCAAAATCGACGGGATCTTGGGTAAAAATACCCGCGCGGCAGTTCAGCAGGAACAAATCAGAATGGGCTTACCAGCCGATGCATGGCCGACACGTGGACTGTTAGACAGGCTCTGAAAATCGGTTCTAGGTGCGTCAAACATTTGACGTCGCCCAATGCTGTTTAAGCCGCGCTTAGAATTTCTTGAATATCAGAATAGTATTGCGATATTCTTGACGCAAAATTGGAATCTGTTTCTTCGACGCTTTCATCTAACGTCTGCAGCAAAGTTGCGAACATCGATGCCGCATCGACACCGCCTGATTGGCTGCCACTTTCAAGTGGCGGTCCATGCCCTTTTTCACCAGGGGGGCCCATACCACCCGGTGGCCCCATACCTTCGGGTGGGCCTTTAGCTTCCATCGTTTCCATATGCGAACTAAGTCGATCGGTGGTTACACTGCCGTCGTTTTCAACACCGACCGAAGTAAATATTTTGGCGGCACGATCTTCACCAACTGCGGCTGTCATTTCATCCAGTGAAAGGCTGCCGCTTTGATCGGAGTCAAATTTTGACATCACGTGTTCGCTGCGTTCGCTTGCACTTGGCATAGGCGGTCGAATTCCGCCTGATTGTCCCGCAAACGCGCCAATCGCAGAAATATTCATGTCATCATCCTTTGCTCATGTCTGCCGATGGCATGAACCTAAAGTCTGTTTCCTAATACTGAATAAACAGCTGGAACCCCCGACCGGAAATATCGGCAACATCTGACTAAAATTTCGCTAAAGCTATTCCAGTTTTCACTGGTCTTGCTAAGCCACCAACGTTTCGGCCTGACTAAGGTCAACCGACACCAATTGGCTGACGCCCTGTTCAGCCATAGTGACCCCGAACAACCGATCCATCCGTGACATGGTAACCGCGTGGTGGGTAATGATCAGAAACCGTGTATCAGTCTGGCGGGTCATTTCATCCAGCAAGTCACAAAACCGCGTGACGTTGGCATCATCTAATGGCGCGTCGACCTCATCCAGCACACAAATCGGTGCAGGATTGGCCAAAAACACTGCGAATATCAGGGCCATTGCTGTCAAAGTTTGCTCGCCACCGGAAAGTAGCGACAAGGTTGATAGTTTTTTACCGGGTGGCTGGCACATGATCTCAAGCCCAGCTTCCAAAGGGTCATCGCTTTCCACCAACACCAGCTTGGCTTCGCCGCCCCCAAACAAATGCTTGAACAGTAATTCGAAATTCTTGTTCACTGCTTCAAAGGCCTTCAACAACCGTTCACGGCCTTCGCGGTTTAGGCTGGAAATGCCCGTGCGCAGTTTGTGTATCGCCGCCTCAAGGTCGGCCTTTTCGCCGGTCAGCATATCAAATTCTTCTTGCACTTCGCGCGCATCTTCTTCAGCGCGTAAGTTCACCGCTCCAAGGGCGTCGCGTTGGCGGCGCAGCCGGGCTACATCTGTTTCGATCCGCTCGGAAGACGGCATTTGATCAGGGTCGCCGCCAAGAGTTTCGAGCAGCATTGCTGGTGCCACGCCAAGCTCTTCTTCGATCCGTTCAACCGCTGCATCCACCTGAATTTGTGCTGCATCTTGCATCGCATCCGATCGCGCGCGTGCCTCACGACTTTCCGAGGCGCTGCGTTCTGCATCGCGTTCGTTTTGCACGGCTTCGCGCAGGGTGGTTTCGCCTACTGCCAAAGCATCGGCTGCTTGCGATTTCCGACCTTCTGCAGTGCGAACCGCCTCGCCCAATTGATCGCGTTTAGCAGCAATTTCTTCCGGCGCAGACGTTGCGTTTTCCAGTTCCACGGTGCTGGCTTGTTTGCGTTCTTCAAGTTCCGCGGTCCGCTTGCCAGCGGTTTCCAACCGATGCCGCCAACCGCTGATTTCTTTGATAATCTCTTGCTTCCGTTTTAAACGGGCTTCGCCTTCTCGGCGCAGTTCGTCCGCCATTGAGCGTTTGCTCATCATCGTCATCCGCGCGGCCTCAACCGTCACTTTCTCGGCTTCGACTTGGTCCCGCGCTGTGTCCAGATCTTCAAGATCGTTCACGGCAGTTTCTGCCTCGCGCATCATAGCGCGATTGGCCCGCGCCTCTTCTTCGTAACGGGTTACAGCCAACCCTGCAGCTTCAAGCCGGCTTTGGGCGATGCTTTGATCGGCTTCGACGCGCGACAATGCTCGTACCGCGTTGGTCAGGCTTTCGTCAGCTTCGCGGCGGATTTTGCGGCAGATTTTATCCTGCTCGGCAAGTTCCGCCAGTGCTTCACCCAATGTTGAATGTTCACGCGTTGCGGCTTCGGCGATTGTAGCGGCCTCAGACAATGCGTTGGTCAACTCATCCAGTCGGTTGATTTGCTGCAAACGCAATGCGGCGGCACTTGGCGCATCTTCGGCGCCAGCGCGAAACCCGTCCCAACGCCAAAGATCACCCTGTGTCGATACAAGGCGTTGCCCGGGCAGCAAGTCAGATTGCAAACCGGCCCCAAGCGCCTGCTCCACGATGCCAACCTGTGACATGCGTCGAGCAAGAACACCGGGTACAGTAACGAAATCGACAAGCGCGATTGCGCCGTTTGGCAAAGGTTGATGCGTGGCGTAATTGGCCAGTTCTGCCCAGCCGGATGTTCCATCTATTGAAACTTCGGGCGCGCGCAAATCGTCGGCCAAGGCGGCGCCAAGGGCGGCTTCATACCCTTTTTCAACTTTCACCTGATCCAATAATTGCGACTGATCCGCACGTTCGCGTTCCACCAGCCGCGTCAAGGCATTCACCTCGGCGCGCAAAGCGTTGGCTTCGCCGTCGGCTTCTGATCGCGCAGCCCGCGCCTCAGCTTCGTCTGATTGTTTATCGCTGCGGGCCTTTTCGGCACTTAACAAGGCCGTTTCGGCGGCTTTTGCTTGCTTTTCAGCATCGGTTTGGGCGGCTATTGCTGCCGTGTTCCTTTGCTCAGCCCCAGCAAGTTCATCTTTAGCGGCAGTAACGACCAAAGCCGCCTTTTCAGCCTCGGCCTCATTTTTGGCCAATGTCGCGCGGCCATCTGCCAGCAAGCGATGTGCCGATTGATGCCGCGCGGCAAGGCGTGCAACATCTTCTGTCATTTGGCCAAGGCGGCTTTCTTCTTCTTGCAAAGATACCCCTGCAGCACGCGCAGCCTCGCCCGCTGTATCCAGTTTACCATCAAACCCGATCGACGCTTTTTCAAGCGCGGTGTTTTCCCACTCAAGCCGTTCGATGGTTTCGCCGGCATCGCGATTTAGTTCGCCTTCGCGTGCAATGTCTGCAGCCAATTGATCAATTCTGTGGCGCAGAATTTCGATCATGTCGCGGGCATGTTTTTCCTGATCGGCCAAGGTATCGCGTTCGACCAGCAAGCGTTGTAAAATCGCGGCAGCTACTGCTTCTTCCTCACGCAATGGCGGTACTTTATCTTCACATTCTGCCCGATGGCGAGCGGCGGCGGATGCCCCGCCTTGTGCTTGGGCCGCTTCGCTCGTCAAACGTTTCAATTCTTCACGTGCTGCGGCCAAAGCCGTATCTGCCTCGCGCCAACGCCTGTACAAAAGTAGACCTTCGGATCGGCGGAGTTCTTCACCCACTTGGCGATAGCGTGCAGCCTGTTTTGCTTGGCGTGCCAGTGTGTTCAATTGGCTTTGAAGTTGTTCAAGCACATCATCAACGCGCGTTAGGTTGGTATCGGCACCGTTTAGTTTTAGTTCGGCTTCGTGGCGTCGCTGGTAAAGCCCGGATATACCCGCAGCCTCTTCCAATATTCGCCGCCTGGATTTGGGTTTGGCGTTGATAAGCTCGCTTATTTGACCTTGGCGGACCAGCGCTGGCGAATGAGCCCCGGTCGAGGCGTCAGCGAACAGCATCTGCACGTCGCGCGCGCGCACGTCTTTGCCATTGGTCTTAAAAGCCGATCCCGCATCGCGTGTGATGCGGCGGATAATCTCAAGATTGTCTTGATCGTTAAATCCTGTTGGCGCTGTGCGGTCAGAGTTATCCAGAACCAGCGCAACTTCGGCGTAGTTTCGGGCCGGACGTGTAGCGGCCCCCGCAAAAATCACATCTTCCATA
>JBLHMX010000039.1:0-17559 GCA_047622625.1 Paracoccaceae bacterium
GGCGTTTTAGGTGCGTCTGGATCGCAATGCGCAACCTTGGCATCCGGCAAAACCGCAGCTTCAATCGCTTCGGCAGTTGTCTTAATCTTGTTCACAGCAATCCCCCTTTATCGACTCACGCTTTTTGCCAACGCCAAGAATCATCTGAATGGCGTGTGCGCGTGACCTGTCCCAAATGATAAAGATGATTGAGATGGGCCATAGATTCAACTAGGGCAAGGCCATATTCGCCTTCACCTATCGGTCTTTTGAACAGAATTGAAAAACATTCCGCCGCGGTTTTACGTTCGGCCAAATATTTCAGCAGCCGTTCTAACGCCGAATGATGATTTTCGATCAACGCATTCATGCGGGCAGGCAGGCCGGTGAAGGGCAATTTGTGACCTGGCAAAACCAAATGGTCCTCCTGCGCAAATTGAGACAACCTTTCGCAAGCCTCCAACCATTCGGCCAAAGGGTCTGCCTCAGGTTCAGTTGCGTAGACGCCAATGTTGGGGCTAATCGATGAAATGATTTGATCACCTGCAAGCACTATCGGTTCCTCTTGACACCAGAATGTTGCATGTTCTGGTGCGTGGCCATTGCCCATGCGCACATCCCATTTGCGGCCGCCGATTTCGATGACTTCGCCTTCTTGAATGCGCTTAAAACCCAGCGGCATCGGCGCCACTACGTCGGAAAACTGAAACGGACGTTCAGATTTTCGCTTTTCATACAATTCGGGGTCCATACCACCAGCGCGGTAATGGGCCAGTGTTTCTTCTTTTTGTTCGTCATGTTGGTCAAGAGTTAGCATTCGGGCAAACAACCAAGCTGTGCGGGTCGTCCAAAGTTCAGCCCCAAAATCGCTTTGCAACCAACCAGCAAGGCCGATGTGATCAGGATGGTGGTGTGTCACAATTACACGGCGGATTGGGCGACCTTCTAAGGGCCCAGCCATCAATTCTGTCCAGATTTTACGTGCGCGGCCCGAAGCAAACCCCGTGTCGATTACGGTCCAGCCGTCGCCTTCACGTAAAGCATAGACATTAACGTGGTCCAACTTCATCGGCAGCGGCAGGCGCATCCACAAAATGCCCTTGGCCACCTCGATCGCTTGACCTTCGCTAGGAGGTGTTTCAAACGGATGCCTGATTGGTGTCATTGTCCGATCCAAATCTAACCTGCCAATTCTGTAGAGCTAAGAGCGTAAAGGCTGTGGTCGCTTTCGCGTGCCTGACTGCACAGTGCGTCATGTTGAATAACGTGCTGGCGAATAAAGAAACGCGCGAGTTCAGTGCGTGGGCCTTTCGCGCCTTCAGCTAAAGCAGCTTTCAACAAATAGTGCCCGCCTAGAACAAGAGCAAAAGCCCGCAGATACGGCGTAGCTCCGGCAAAACGGTTGTTCATTTCAGATTGTTCCAGCATCCAGTTGGTCGTGGCGCGCAAGCCCTGTTCGCCTGCGCTTAGTAGTGCCGCCAAATCTTGCAAATTTTCCGCGGCAAGCGCAACGGTCTGGCCAACTTCCGCCAACATGGCAAAAGCAGCCGTGCCACTGTCCATCAGCTTTCTGCCAACTAAATCCATCGCTTGGATGCCATTAGTGCCTTCGTAAATCGCCGTAACACGAACGTCACGCAGATATTGGGCGGCACCAGTTTCCTCAATATATCCCATGCCGCCATGCACTTGCACGCCAAGGTCCGCAACTTCGATCCCGGTATTCGTACCAAACGCCTTAGCAATTGGTGTAAGAAAAGCAGCGCGCGCAGCCATTGTTGCGTCTTCGTTGGCCCGTGCTAAATCGGTTGAAACTGCAGTGTCATAAATAATTGCACGTGCGGCAGATGTCTGGGATTTCATTGTCATCAACATTCGGCGCACATCTGCATGGTCAGAAATCATGCCACCGCCCGAAACCGGGGTTTTGCCCTGTTTGCGTTCAAGCGCAAAGTTAAGCGCTTGTTGGTAGGCGGCTTCAGCGACACCTAAACCTTCACTAGCCACTCCAAGGCGCGCGTTGTTCATCATCGTAAACATCGCTTTCATTCCGGCATGTTCTGGCCCAACCAGCCATCCGGTTGCGCCGTCATATTCCATGACAGCAGTGGGCGAGCCGTGAATGCCAAGTTTGTGTTCAAGCGACACCACCTTAAGCGAATTGGCTTGGCCAGCTTCGCCATTTGTATCAGGCAGATACTTGGGCACCAGAAACAGCGAAATTCCTTTGGTTCCATCGACCCCATCAGGCAGACGCGCCAATACCAGGTGGCAAATGTTACCGGCAAAATCGCTGTCACCCCAGCTGATAAAGATCTTTTGCCCCGACACAGCATAAGTGCCGTCGCCATTATCTATTGCTTTCGAACGAACGGCACCCACGTCAGAACCGGCCTGTGGTTCTGTCAGGTTCATCGTGCCAGACCATTCGCCGGATATGAGTTTCGGCAGGTACAAAGATTTCAGGTCGTCACTGGCGTGGTGATCCAACGCTTCGATCTGCCCTTGCGACATCAACGGATTAAGCGACAGCGCCAAACAAGCCGAGCTCATCATTTCAGTCAAAGCAACCGCCAAAGTCTGCGGCAACCCCATGCCGCCATATTCTGGGTTTGCGGCAATTCCGATCCAACCGCCTTCAGCAATCGCCTTATAGCCCTCGGCAAATCCGGGTGACGTGCGTACCACGCCATTTTCGAGGTAAGCTGGGGTCAAGTCCCCGGCACGGTTTAGGGGGGCCAAAACTTCTTCCGCTAATTTGGCGCCTTCGGTCAGGATTGCGTCTCGAAGATCGTCAGTGGCGTCGGAAAATAAATTGGTTTCGGCCAAGCGCCCTGCCCCGACCACGTTATCAAAAAGGAACTGAAGCTCGGGAACTGGTGCTTTATAGGCCATTTGATCCTCGATATTTGCGATCAGAAATTGCGTGTCAAACTGATGCGGGCTAAGTGAACGATACTAAAGTGAAACTAACTGAGCTGGCTTGCCCTTAACAACCGAAACGTCACGGCACAATGGAACAGATCAAAACATCACGCCTTGGCACAGATCAGGCAGGCATAGACCAAGCCGTTGCAATTTGGCGCAATGGAGGGCTGGTCGCCTTCCCGACCGAAACGGTTTACGGGCTGGGGGCAGACGCGTGCGATGGCCAAGCGGTGGCAAAAATTTTCACGGCGAAGAACCGTCCGGCTTTTAATCCACTGATTATCCATGTGGCCGACATTGCAACCGCGCAAAAATACGCGGTTTTGAATGGATTGGCTGAAGATCTGGCAAATGCGTTCTGGCCGGGACCACTTAGCCTTGTACTACCACTGCGATCAGACAGCAGTTTATCGCCTCTTGTTACCGCAGGTCTTAATACGGTTGC
Source organism: Paracoccaceae bacterium (assembly GCA_047622625.1). GTDB lineage: Bacteria > Pseudomonadota > Alphaproteobacteria > Rhodobacterales > Rhodobacteraceae > UBA5972. Next base: position 3,353 of record JBLHMX010000039.1, read on the forward strand.
GGTGCGCATTCCTGAAAACCCATTGGCCCAGCACTTGTTGGCGGATTTTGGTGGAGCCATTGCCGCCCCTTCAGCCAACCCATCGGGTCGGATCAGCGCAACCAATGCGGACCATGTGTTAAACGGTCTTTCGGGACGTATAGACGCGGTTATCGACGGCGGAAATTGCGCCGTGGGATTGGAAAGTACAATTTTATTTCCTGGGGCGGCATCGCCTGCCCTGCTGCGGCCTGGTGGGCTACCTGCTGAGGCAATTGAAGCAATGCTTGGCAAAACCCTTGCGCGATCTGGCGATCCGGATCAGCCAATTTCGCCGGGGCAGCTGGCGTCACATTATGCGCCTCGCATGCCTCTGAGGCTCAATGTCAGTAAACCAGAACCGCATCAATTGTGGTTGGGTTTTGGGCCGGATTGTAAGACTGCGGATTTAAACCTATCGCTCGGCGGCGACCTGCACGAAGCCGCCGCTAATCTGTTTGGCATGCTGCATCAATTGGACGCTATGGCCGTGCAACAGAGCGTCAATTCAATCGGCGTTGCAACTGTGCCGCATCATGGGCTTGGCATTGCCATCAATGATCGACTGGCCCGGGCATCCGCACCGCGCTAGGCCGTTCCACCTGTGGCTGACAAAAAGCTGGGCGATATTCCAAGACTAGCCAGCGCCGCTGTCCATTTGTCAGCATCCTTACTACCGAAAACCAAATCATGTGAAGCTTCGCAGGTCAGCCAGCCGTTGGCCTGTATTTCGTCTTCCAATTGGCCGGGCCCCCAGCCGGAATACCCTAAAGCCAGCAAGCAGTCCTTGGGGCCTTCACCGTTGGAAATATCTTCCAGAATATCCAGCGTCGCGGTCATGCCAATTTCATCATCAACTTGAAGCGTGTTTTCCTTTGCACCATAATCCTGTGAATGCAGCACAAAACCACGGCCATGTTCAACCGGCCCTCCCAAATGCACTTTGATCTGACTAGCCTCATCGCTAGTAGGCAATTCAAGCTGTTCCAAAAGTTCAGTGAAATTCAAATCGGGCGCAGGTTTGTTGACAATCAAGCCCATCGCTCCGGTTTCAGAATGGGCACACATATAGATCAGAGTACGATCAAATCGCGTGTCGTTCATGCCCGGCATGGCGATCAGCATTTGGCCATCCAGATGGCGCGTTTCAGGATCAACGTTCATGGTGTATATTTGTTCCTGCGCCGGGTTTGTTTCAAGGGCTAATCACGCGTACTGACGCACCTATCGCCCAATTGTGATTTATTCTTTGCGTTAAAGTCCATTATAGGTGACCTGCAAATACAAATGATCGGGCCCATGAAAAATCTTAAATCCATTGCATTGGCTGTTTTCATCGGCTGCTCGCCCGTTGTGGCACAAGACGCCCTTGATCTTGATACGATCGCCAAGGTCGATCTGATTACCGGTTGGCCCTTGGAAAGCGGCGGCTATATGGGTGCGCTACGGGTGACATTAGAACCCGGATGGAAGACTTATTGGCGGGTTGCCAATGAAACAGGCATTCCACCGAGAATTGACTGGCATGGTTCTGAGAACCTGGCGGACGTAAACATGTTTTGGCCCCGCCCTGATATCCTAACGACCGACAGAGTTCTTGTGGTTGGGTATAAGAACGAGTTGATCCTGCCGATTGAATTTCGACCAAGCACTGCAGGCGAAGATATTCACGTTTCCGGCTCTATTCAGCTTGGGGTTTGCAGCGATATTTGCGTGCCGGTTCACGTGCCGCTTGACCAAATAATCAGTTTTGAAACCGGACCAGACAGCTTTCTAATCGAACTTGCCTTGGCAGATGGCGCCGAGGCGGGTGCCGAACTTGGCTATAAAGCCCATTCCTGCCGACTAAATGAAATCGAAAACGGTTTTCAATTGGAAATGCAGATTTCGCTGCCTACCGATGCCGATAATTCAGAGTTCATAATGTTAGAAATCACTGATCCAACGGTCTGGATTCCACCGGCCGAATTCACGCACCAAGGCGACGAAATATTCGCCGAAACATCATTGCTAAGTTATGAGAACGAGGCGTTTGAGATTGATCCAAATGATTTACGGATTACGTTGATTTCCAAAATACGCACGATCGAGTTGCAAGGTTGCCCATTAGCGGATGCAGGTTAAATTTGCGGGCGTTAAGCGCCGCGTCGGGCTATAACAGACATCCATGCAGATGCTGCCACAGCGGCCAAACAAATCACGCCTACCGCAGCCATAAACACCCCAAGTGACACGATGCCATGCGACCCGCCGTTAACTGAAGACAATAGCCCAGCAAGCGGCGGGAAAAACGTTTGGAAATAAGCGCTATACCCGATTGTCACAACGAAGACGCCGCTTGAGGCAACCACTGCCGCGGCCAAAACCAGCCGCTGTGGCCAGACCACGCGGTGGCCGGTTATCATCCGCCGGAAGGCGCGAACTTGCTGTGAAACATCGCGCTGCATCGCTAACAGCGACGGCACCATCAACAGCACTAAGACCAAGCCAAAACCCAGCCCATAGCTTAACGTAATCACCGTTGGTTTCAAAAACTGCGCTTGGCTGGAGGTTTCAAACAATAACGGTCCCAAGCCCAGCACGGTTGTCAAAGTTGTAAGTAAGACCGGACGCAAACGATCTGTGGCACCGTCAATGATAGCCGTCGTGATGTCCCGATTTTCAGTGTATTCATCTATCGTTGAAACCAGAACAATGCTGTCGTTGATAATGATCCCGGTCATGCCGATCATGCCAACAACCGAAAACATCGAAAGCGGGATTTCCCAGGCAAAATGGCCGTAAATCGTGCCGACCAGACCAAACGGAATGATCGCCATCACCACAATAGGCCGCGTCCAACTTGAAAATATCCAAGCCAAGGTCAAGAATATGCCGATCAATGCCAGCATGAGGCCAAGCTGTGCGTCGGCCAGAAACTCGTTTGATTGTTCCGACAATCCTGCCATCCGTGACCCTACGCCAAAGTCACTTTCGATCTTGGGTAGAATTTCATCGCGAAGGATCGTGGTTATTTCTTCTGCACGCTTGGGATCATCTTCTGAAATATCGCCCGAGACTGTCAGCACCCGTAAACCGTTTTCACGCAGCACCGATGCAAACCCTGATTGGGTTTCCATCGTCACGATATCAGCCAGCGGCACGTGTTCACCACTTGGCGTGCGCATCATTGTGCGTTCCAGAAAATCGGCCGACATCGCATCATCTGGCAGTTGAACTGTGATATCAGCGGAACGAACGCCAAGCGGAAAACTGGCGGCGGTGATGCCGTTCAAGCGGTCTCGCAAAACCCGCCCCAAGCCATCGATTGTGAAACCAAGGGCTTGGCCTTGGGGAGTCAGTTCCAGCACTAATTCGTCTTTGTCGTAGGCAAGATTATCTTCCAGTGAAGACACCTCTGGAAACTTTGCCAAAGCTGTTTTCAGCGCTTCGGCTGCGGCCTTCATACCAGTAGCACTCGCCCCAAACAGTTGCGCGTCAATCGCGTCGCCGCCGGGCCCGGAATGCCAGCGGCGAAAACTAAGGGTTTCCAACAAGGGATGGCGACCAACGCTGTCTTGCAAATCGCCAAGAAACTGGAAGGACGAATAATTGCGAAGGTCCGCATCGATCAATTCAATCGAAATTGCGCCCAGCAAGTCTTTGTCTTTAGTGGCCTGCCCCGACAAACCGCGCCCAGCCGTACCGCCGATTTCAGCCATAACGAATTCGACCGGATTTGCACCATGTTCTGTTGCGTATTTTTCGCCCAATTCAACCGTCGCACGTTGAAGTTCGCGCATCATTGCCAAGGAATCGTCACGGCTTGCGCCCGGCGACATGGCAAAGTTACCCGAGATGGAGCCGCGTTCAGGCGCGTTGAAAAACCGCCAGGTTACATCACCTTTGATGAACAGGTTCACTTGACTTGCCAAAATCACAATCACACCAGCGACCACTGGATATCGCAGCCGGATGACCCAGACCATTAGCCTTCGAAATATGCGTTCGCGGAACCACGAAAAGCCGATATTGAAAACATAACTTGGCCAATCATACCAGCTGCGTTTCTTCAGGGCGGCAGCCAGCGCACCGCTCATGTGATGCGGCAGAATTAAAAAGCACTCAATCAGCGAGGCCAATAAAACCACAATGACCGTAAACGGAATATCGGCAATCAACGTGCCAAACCTGCCGCGAATGGCCGTAAGCGCGAAGAACGCGATGACAGTTGTGATCGTGGCAGAGATCACTGGCAGCGCCATGCGGCGCGCTGCATTTTCAGCAGCTTCAACCGGTTTTTCCCCCAAACGACGGGCGCGAAAATCTGCATGTTCGCCCACGACAATCGCGTCGTCGACAACAATACCAAGCGTAATAATCAATGCGAACAACGAAATCATGTTTAGCGTCAGACCAGATACATACATCAATGCAATTGCCGCCGACATCGCCACAGGTATACCTGCCGCAACCCAAAAGGCGGTGCGGGCGTTCAAGAACAGAAATAGCAGCAAAAGAACCAACCCCAAGCCCATCAACCCGTTATCTAATAGGATGTTCAAGCGGGCGGAAATCGCCTCGGCCCTGGTGCGGATCAACTGGATTGTCACGCCTTCTGGCAAAGTCAGCTCAAGTTCAGCGGCCACATCTGTGACCGTTTGCTGCATCGAAATTGCATCACCCTGATCGTTGCGATCGACGCGGATAGAAATCGCCGGGTTTTCACCAACGAAATAACTGCGGCTTCGCGTGACGCCGCTTACAGATACCTGCGCAATATCACTGACATAAAGTTTCGAGCCATCGGCGTTTGAACGAACAACGATGCCACCAACCTGATCCGCACTGCGCTTGGCAATACCCGTGCGCACACGCGCCGAACCTCCGGCCACATCGCCAGCAGGATCAGCGGCGGCCTCTTCGCCAATTGCATTCGCGATTTGGCGCAGGGAAATCCCGTACTGGATCAACGAGCGTTCGGAAACTTCGACGATGGTTTCAGGCGCTGAAACACCGCGAATTGTTGTGCGGGTTATGCCGTCGCGAAATAGTAAGACCACAAATTCGTCAGCGAACCGTGCCAACTGGTCGCTGGAAACTGGCCCCGTTATGACAACGTCGGTTACTCGATCTCGCCAACCGCCCCGCCTTACGACAGGTTCTTCGGCATCGTCTGGCAGCCCGGAAACCGCATCAATGGCGACTTTAACATCTTCGGCAGCCCGAGCCATGTCATAGCCCGCTTCGAATTCCATCTGGATGCTGACACGACCCTCAAGCGATGTTGAAGTTGTGGTTTCCACCCCTTCGACCGTCAGTAAAGCCGGTTCCAGCAATTGCACGATGGCATTGTCGACATCTTCGGGGCCGGCGCCTTGCCACTTGACCGAAACTGAGACCCGTTCAATCACGATATCCGGAAAGAACTGCGACCTGATTTTGGTGGCCGCCAGCAAACCCAAAACGACCATCACGACCAACATCAAGTTGGCGGCGGTTTTATGGCGGGTAAAATACGACAATATTCCGCCTGTTGCTTTGCCGGAAATTCCAGAAACAGCCAAGGTTTACCCTCCCATCCGGGATTCGATACGATTAACCATTTCTTCAGGCACTTCGTCTTTTTTTAAACGCGCCAGAATGACGTCTTTGCGGTTTTTCGGAATAAGGGCGTTGTTTTCGATAAACGCCGTCAGTTTTGCTCGGCGTTCTTGTGAGAGTTTGATCATCTTTGGCGCCTTAGGCTCGATAGCAACCGATGCCGACGAATTGTCACGCCGCAGCGGTTTAACCTTTATCCCGGCGCCCAACAGTGGCGAACGCGCCTCGACCACTTCGCGATCGAAAAGCCCCTCTGCACGCACGATCACTTGGTCGCCTTGTTTGCGTAAAACGGTAATCTGCAGTTCTTCCAACCGGTCGTTTTCACCCAGAACTAAAACAACGCCAGACGCATCAACGGCAGACGCGGGCAGTAAGGCGACCCCTTGCTGAACTGGTTCATCGACTTCTACCGAAACAAAATCGCCCGGTCGTAAATTGACAGCTGCACTGGTGGCCAGGCTTGCGAAAATTTGCCGGCCCGTTTGGCCTTCGCCAACTTCTGCGCTGACCCGATCAATTGAACCCTTCGTCGTAATATCTTCACCAAGGATATCAAGTTTGACCAAAACATCGCCACGAACCACATCTTGCTTGGCCTCTAAAAGTCGCGAGAACTGACTGTTAGAAATGCGAAAGGCAACTTCCAAAGCACTTGGGTCAATCAGGCGGGCCAGTTTCTCATTGGTCCCGACCAACCCGCCGGAAACCAGTGACACAGAGCTAATAACACCATCAAATTCAGCATAGATTTCTGTATCGTTCAGTCGACGCCGTGTTTCTGCCAATCGAACATCTTGCCGCGCCACGCTGCTAGCGGCACGCGTGATCCTAGCATTGACCTGTGCCAAGGACTGACGTTTGCCCAGAACTGCCTGGTTTGACGAGGCATAGGCAAGGGCAGCAGTTTCAACAGCGGCTTCGGTGCCAACGCCGCGTGTGCGCAAATCTTCTTGACGCTTAAGCGCCGCCTTGCGAAGTTTAGATTGCTCTTTCGCGGCATCCACTTCGTCTGTTGCCAACAGCAAGGCCGCGCGCGCCTCGGCAAGTTCTGCGACAGCATCTTGCGCGTCAGCCGTGGCCAAGTCCAAAGCCGATTGCGCGTTCGCAGGATCTAACCGGATCAGCAAATCGCCTTTAGAAACTCGCCCACCTTCGACAAAATCTTCGGACAGTTCGATCACAGTACCGTTAATCGGGGCGCGCAGATCAAGCGTGCGCTTTGATCGAATTTCGCCAAACGTTACGATTTTCGGCACGATGTCAGCGCGTGTTGCGACGATCACATTTACCGCAAACACCCTTTCACGGGCCGGTCTTGATGTGGCTTCGCGTGACCAACGTTCGTTCAGTGATGTACGCACTGAACCTGCTGCGAGCGCAAGCAATCCCAGCGTCAGCGCCAGTAAGAACAATCCCATTAAGGAACGTTGCATAAATTTCATCGCTAATCGGCCTTTCAAAATCGTGCGCGTACTTAACGGCAGGTTTGTTCCCAGATTAGCACTGTCGGCTGGCGAGTCCAACACACGGGTATTAAACCCATCGTGAAGCTATTTCCGTCGCTTGTTTTCTTCAAGCCGGGGCATGATTTCCACAAAATTACACGGCATGTGACGATAATCCAGTTGTGCTAGCAAAATCTCGTCCCAGCCATCTTTGCAAGCACCTGGTGAGCCAGGCAATGCGAACATATAAGTGCCGTTAGCCACGCCACCACAAGCCCGCGATTGCACAGCAGACGTACCGATCTTTTTCATTGAAATGATCGTGAACATTGTCGAAAACGCGTCGATTTCTTTTTCATAAACTGCGCGATGCGCTTCGACTGTGACGTCGCGCCCGGTCAAACCCGTGCCGCCAGTTGAAATCACGACGTCGACCGCGGAATCCTGCGACCACATGCGCAAAAGTCCCGCAATTTCCGCCTGTTCGTCGTGAATTATTTGACGCCCCGCCAGTTTGTGGCCCGCACTAGTCAAGCGGTCAGCCAGTATCTGTCCTGAACGATCTTCGGTCATAACCCGAGTATCGGAAACTGTTAGGACCGCAATATTCAAAGGGATAAACTCTCTGACTTCGGAAGGTTTCGACATGTCACATCCTTTTCAAACGGTCACGGATCGCTTGCAGATCAAGCCAAGCCTCGCGTTTAGCCGCAGGCGTTTTTAGTAGATGGGTCGGATTGAGCATTGGTAAAACGGGCAAGTCTTGGCATGTGTCCCACTCACCACGCAACCGTGCAATACCTCGCCGCCCCACAAGGGCCTGACAAGCAATATTTCCCATGAGTACCAAGATTTCGGGTTTCGCCAGTTCAATATGCCGCAGCAAAAATGGCGTTAGCATCGCCATCTCCTGATCACTTGGATCACGGTCTTGGGGTGGCCGCCATGGGACTGCATTTGTGATGTAAACAGCGCTTTTGGCATCTCGCGACGTGCGCGACAAACCGATGGCAGCCAACATATTACCCAACAAATTTCCCGCTTTACCAACAAACGGCCGGCCTTCGCGATCCTCGTCGCGATCAGGGGCGTCGCCGATAATCATCACTCGTGATGCTGGGTTGCCATCGGCAAATACCATGTTGCGGGCCCCTTTTTTGAGGTCACACAACTCGAATGATTGCATCGCGGCCTTCAACCCGAACAAATCCTGCGCACCTGCGGCCAATTGTTTTGCTGCCGCAACCGCCACACCTGCATCTGGTCGCACAAGCATCGGTGCAGTAATTTCCGCCGCCGCAGGTTTCGGCTTTGCGGCCTCAATGACCACCTCATAGCGGTTGATCGGAGCTTCGCAAATTGCTTCGGTCACGCCAAGATCAACTTGCCAGCTTAACATCGCCAACGCAACTTCGGGATCAAGTTCAGGGGTCACAGCAAGGGATTCCTTTCGCGTCAAAGTTATGCGGGCGTTAAGGCGGCGTAAATCCCTTGTTTGCCACCAACATGCCCCCTATAACGCGGCAAATAGAATGGGCAAATGAATGGTCTTTCAGGAAAAGCACCTATTAGGGATCGAACAGCTTTCTCCGGCTGATATTACTGCCATTTTAGACCTTGCCGACCATTACGTATCTCTTAACCGCCAACGCAAAAAACACGGTGATGCTTTGTCTGGCATGACCCAGATTAATATGTTTTTTGAAAATTCTACCCGCACACAAGCCAGTTTTGAGCTTGCAGGAAAACGTCTTGGCGCAGACGTGATGAATATGTCGATGCAGACTTCTTCGATCAAAAAGGGTGAATCCCTGATTGACACAGCCTTGACTTTGAATGCCATGCGCCCCGATCTTTTGGTGGTACGCCACCCCAGTGCGGGGGCCGTTAACTTGTTGGCGGAAAAAGTAAATTGTGCCGTTTTGAATGCAGGAGACGGTCGCCACGAACACCCGACACAAGCCTTGCTTGACGCGCTGACAATCCGCCGCGCTAAGGGGCGCTTGCATCGTCTTAGCATCGCAATTTGCGGCGATATCGCCCACTCACGCGTGGCGCGTTCCAACATCATGCTGCTAGGTAAGATGGAAAATCGTATTCGCCTGATCGGGCCGAAGACACTGATGCCCGCTGGCATTCAAGACTTCGGGGTCGAAGTGTTTGACGACATGCGTGAAGGTTTGAAAGACGTCGAGGTTGTGATGATGTTGCGCTTGCAAAAAGAACGCATGGATGGCGGGTTTATCCCGTCTGAACGTGAATTTTACCACCGCTATGGCCTTGATTTCGAAAAACTCAGTCACGCCAAGGACGATGCAATCGTTATGCACCCCGCGCCAATGAACAGGGGCGTGGAAATTGACGGTACCTTAGCCGATGACATCCACCGGTCGGTTATTCAGGAACAGGTTGAAATGGGCGTTGCAGTGCGTATGGCCGTGATGGATTTGCTTGTGCGAGGGCAGAAATCATGAGCGACCTTGTGCTGACGAATGCTCGGATCATAGACCCTGAAGCCGGTTCTGAACACGCGGGCAGCGTAAGAATATCAAACGGTATCATTGCCGAAATTTTGACTGGAACCCCCGCGAACGCTGACAACATGATCGATTGCAAAGGCAAGGTCCTTGCCCCTGGCATTGTTGATATCGGCGTCAAAATCGGCGAACCAGGTGAGCGACACAAAGAAAGTTTCCGAAGCGCGGGTCAAGCCGCTGCCGCAGGGGGCATTACCACCATCGTTATGCGGGCCGACACGACCCCTGCGATAGACAACCCTGAAACGCTCGCCTTTGTTCTGAGCCGCGCGCGCGACGTTACCCGTGTGCATATTCACCCGTTGGCTGCCCTGACTAAAGGCCGCCAAGGTCGTGAAATGACCGAGATTGGTTTTCTGATTGATGCGGGTGCATTGGCTTTTTCCGACGGTGATGCCGTATGTGTTGATCCTAAAATTCTGTCGCGTTGTTTGACTTATGCCAATTCACTTGGTGCGCTGGTTATCGGCCATGTTCAGGATCCAGGACTAAGTTCTGGGGCAGCCGTTACATCCGGAAAATTCGCCACCAAGCAAGGCCTGCCGGGTGTTTCGCCCATGGCCGAACGTATGGGGCTTGAACGTGATCTGGCTTTGGTCGAACTAACTGGCGCGCGCTATCACGCCGATCAAATCACCACGGCCATTGCTTTGCCCGCCCTTGAACGTGCTAAAGCCGCCGGATTGGACGTAACCGCAGGCGTGTCGATCCATCATCTGGCGTTGAATGAATTGGACGTTGGTGATTACCGCACGTTTTTCAAAGTAAAACCGCCCCTGCGCCACGAAGATGATCGTGCAGCGGTGGTTGAGGCAGTCGCGACTGGACTGATCGACATCCTGTGCTCGATGCACACGCCTCAAGACGAAGAAAGCAAACGCCTGCCGTTTGAAGAAGCCGCAAGTGGTGCGGTTGCGCTTGAAACTTTACTGCCCGCAGCAATGCGTCTTGTGCATGCCGGAGCAATTGATTTGCCTACCTTGTTTCGCGCCATGTCATTCAACCCGGCCCAGCGGTTGGGCCTGCCTGGCGGTCGCATGGCCGTCGGCGCTCCTGCTGATCTGGTCTTGTTTGATCCTGACGCGCCGTTTGTCTTGGACCGCTTTGCCCTAAAGTCAAAATCCAAAAACACCCCGTTTGATGAAGCGCGAATGCAAGGCCGTGTTCTGCGTACTTTCGTTGGCGGTGAACAGGTTTTCCAAAAGGACGCGTGATGTTGCCACTTCTAGAAACTGCCCCCCTGACTTTAGTCATAATCGCGCTTGGGTCTTATCTTCTGGGGTCAATTCCCTTTGGTATCGTGATCGCCCGCATTATGGGCCTTGGCAACCTGCGTGAAATTGGACCCGGCACAATCGGCGCCACTAATGTTTTACGCACCGGAAATAAAACCGCGGCATTTTTGACCGTGCTTTTTGACGCAGGCAAGGGCGGGGTCGCCGTTGTTCTTGCTGGATTATGGTTCGGGGCTGATGCCGCTCAGATCGCTGGTTTTTGCGCTTTTCTCGGCCATCTTTTCCCGATTTGGCTACGCTTTAAGGGGGGGAAAGGTGTCGCGACGTTTCTGGGCATTCTGATTGCGCTAAGTTTTTGGGCCGGTTTTGCCACTTGCATGACATGGCTGGCAATCGCCGTACTATTTCGGTTTTCATCCCTTGCAGCCTTGGTTTCAGCCGTGTCCGCCCCGCTTTGGCTTTATGTGTTAGCGCCAGCCAACGCGTCAATGCTGGCGCTTGTTATGGCTTTGTTGATTTGGCTGCGGCACAAGGAAAATATTGCCAGATTGTTGGCTGGAAACGAAACTAAGATCGGTAAATAGCGTTACTGAGGTCTTGTGCGTTTTCAGTTGTCAGAACAAACATTCACCGCGTAAGTTATCGACATCACATTTTGAAAAGGTGGGTTCATGACATTCCTTGAGTCAATTAAGATTTGTTTCAGCAAATACGTTGTTTGGAAAGGCCGCGCATCGCGATCCGAATACTGGTGGTTTGCACTGTTTTCAATGTTAGGCAGTATTGCGCTCAGCATTGTCGACGCGGCTACTCTTGGTCTCAGCGAAAACGGAAGTGGCCTATTTAGCGGCCTGTTCTCGCTTGCGATGTTCTTGCCATCCCTGTCAGTTATGGTCCGTCGATTCCACGACACCGACAGGTCAGGATGGTGGTTCTGGCTGCTTTTAGTTCCAATAGTTGGGTGGGTAATAGTTATTGTATTTTTGGCGACTAAAGGCACAGACGGCGACAATTCATATGGTCACGACCCGCTTGATGGGGAATATCGTAATATGGATGACGACCGTGATGATGGGGCGGATCTCAGCCGATCAAATATCCCACCTGTCAACCGAGGCTAAGGCGTTCAAGAAACGAAACAGGGGGATGCATCATGCGACCCTCTGTATGCTTTAAACTTTCTTCAACTACATACGAAAATTGACACATGACTTTTACTGAATCTATTCAAACCTGCTTTAAGAAATATGCGACTTTCAGCGGCCGCGCCAGTCGGTCGGAATTTTGGTGGTGGGCTTTATTTGTCAACCTAGTGGGCTTGGTTCCGCTTATCGGGTTTATTATATCAATAGCGGCACTCATTCCGTATCTGGCCGTAACTGCCCGCAGATTACACGATGGCGGTCGGTCTGGCTGGTGGCAAGTTTTGCCTTTGGGAATGTTCTTAGTAATGATTGTTATGTCCGCAATATCAGCAAAAATATTGGCCTACGCAGCTGCGCTTGCGGCCGCGGTTTCCGCGATCACACTGCTTGTCTGGGTTATCCAAAAGGGCAGCGATGGCCCGAACCAGTTTGGCGACGACCCATTAGATCGAACTACGCCGCGAATTCCGGGGGGAGATGGCACAAACCGCACGTCGATTCCGCCTGTTCGCCGTAATTAATTGCTGAAACTAGTACGAAAAATCGCCATAAATACGGCTTAAGTCACCATCCCAATCGCCATTATATTTGGCCAACAGCTCGTCGGCTGGGGTGCGCCCGTCGGCGACGGTTTCTTGCAAGGCATTCAGAAAATGTGTTTCATCCGGCAACAAACCACCAACGCCCGGCATTGCGCGCGCCTTTAACCCTGCTGCGGCAATGTCCAAAACTTCAGACGCCAAATGACGCATGTTTACGCCACCAACTTCAGAATGCAGCCCGCCAACCGACGCCATAACCCGCCAATTTTCACGTGTTTCTGCATCCCAATCTTTGCACAAGTCCCAAGCGGCATCCAACGCACCTTGATCATACAGCAACCCGACCCAAAAAGCCGGCAGCGCGCAAAGGCGGCGCCACGGGCCTCCATCGGCCCCGCGCATTTCCATGAATTGCTTGATCCGGGCCTCAGGGAAAATGGTGGTCAGATGATCGGCCCAATCTGAAAGCGTTGGCTTTTCGCCGGGCAATGCTGGCAGCTCGCCACGAATGAAATCCCGAAACGACTGGCCAAGTGCGTCGATATATTGTCCGTTGCGATAGACAAAATACATCGGCACATCCAACGCGTACTGAACGTAACGCTCAAACCCCATGCCTTCTTCAAACACAAATGGCAGCATGCCTGTGCGATCTGCATCGAGATCACGCCAAACACGGCTGCGCCAGCTCTGGTGGCCATTCACTTTGCCTTCAAAAAACGGCGAATTGGCAAAAAGCGCCGTTGCCACAGGCTGCAAGGCCAATGCCACGCGAAACTTTTTGACCATATCGGCCTCGGAGGCGAAATCAAGGTTCACTTGCACAGTGCAAGTGCGTCGCATCATTTGGGTGCCGTGGGTGCCGACTTTTTGCATATAGCTGTCCATCAGCTTGTACCGGCCCTTGGGCATCAGGGGCATTTCTTCATGGGTCCATTCAGGTGCGGCGCCAAGCCCAATGAAACCAACACCGATTTTGTCAGCGATTTCTTTGACTTCCTTCAGGTGAACATTCACCTCGTCACAGGTCTGGTGAATGCTTTCCAAAGGTGCGCCCGACAATTCAAGCTGCCCGCCAGGTTCCAACGACACATTCGCCCCGTTCTTTTCAAGGCCGATGATATTGCCACCTTCCAGCACCTCAGACCAACCAAAGCGGTCGCGCAGGCCTGAAAGAACAGCCTTGATTGACCGGTCTCCATCATAAGGCAAGGGCAAATGGGTGTCTTTACAATAGCCAAACTTTTCATGTTCCGTGCCGATGCGCCAATTGGATTTTGGCTTGCAGCCATCGGCCAACAATTGCGCTAACTGGTCATGATGTTCGATCGGCCCGCCGCCGGTTTGTGGAATAGACATAAGGCTCATGGCTCCGGAATAAGGCGTTGTGTAGGTGACTTAGAAGTTCAGTTCGCCAGCTTCAAGTCAAGGTGTGAAATTTAGTCGAGGCGCGCCAGACAATTTGTCGTTGGTCGCCTTTTTTGTTAACGGCCGCGATCAAATGGCTGGGCGCCATTCCCGGCAGTGCCGAAAAAGCATCAAACAACGCTTGGGAACCTGCGGCATCAAGCGGAATAAACAAACTCGCCCCTTCGGATTGTTTTAAGACCCAGATCCGGCCAAATTCAATATTGCTGCGAATTTCCAGTCGGGTCATATCGGCAATATCAACCGAGCCACCCCCGAGCGGCGTCATGTA
>JBLHMX010000040.1:0-17517 GCA_047622625.1 Paracoccaceae bacterium
ATCCACGCCTGTTGCTTTCATATCGACCCAAGCACAACCAGAGGCGATGCAATCAAGCACGAACAGCCCACCAACGTCGTGTGTGGCATCCGCGACGGCCTTCAAATAGTCATCGGGCAAGATCATGCCGCTTGACGTTTCCACATGCGGCGCAAAAACAACAGCTGGGCTGTCGGCCTTAATCTTGGCGACAACTTCGTCAATCGGTGCTGGGGCGAACGCAGCTTGGCGTTCGTTCCCGATCTGGCGAGCCTTCATCACAGTTTCGTCTGAAACAATTGATCCCGCTTCAAAAATCTGAGTCCAGCGATAAGAAAACCAACCATTGCGGATGATCATCGCCTTTTGTCCGGTTGCCAATTGACGCGCCACCGCTTCCATCGCGTAAGTTCCGCCGCCAGGCACAATCGCCACCGCTTCGGCGTTATAAACCTCTTTTAGCATGCCAGAAATATCGCGCATGACGCCCTGAAAACTTTGGCTCATATGATTGAGTGAGCGATCGGTAAACACCACCGAAAACTCAAGCAATCCATCGGGATCAACATCAGGCAGAAGGGCTGTCATTGGGTGGGTCCTTTCAGGGAAAATCCGTTTTCCAATTACCTACGCGCCAAAGTTAGCCGTCGCAAGATGCCAGTTTAGCCAATCGGCCCCGACAAATGTTCTTCGCTTAACAGAACGTTTGCCTCGACATCGCCAACGCCGGGCAACGTCATGATCCGGCGGCGTAAAACCCGTTCGAAATCCGGCAAATCACGTGCAACCACTCGTAAGCGATAATCATAAAGCCCCAGTACATGCTGCACCAATTGCACTTCAGGGATGGCACACACTGCGCGTTCAAAATCTTCAAGGCTAACACGCCCCTTGGTGGCCAACTTGATGCCAAGAAACACCGTCACGCCGAAACCAAGTGCTGCCTGGTTCAGTCGCACCCGCCTGCCCTTTAGTACGCCGCTATCCTGCAAACGCTTGATCCGTCGCCAAGTAGCAGGCTGTGACAGGCTGAATTCACGCCCTAAAGCGCCTGCGGATTGTCGTGCGTCAGCCACCAACGCTCGCAACAGTTTGCGATCAATCGCGTCCAGATCTACAGTCATATCGGTAGGCTTTCACTGGATTTCACGTCGGCGATCAGCATCAAAGCCTCGATATCGGCGATATGTGGCAGCCCCAGAATTCGCGCGCGATAAATCATTTGGTAATGCGCCATATCACGTGCCAGTACATTCAAGCGCACATCCACCCTGCCAAGAAAGGTTTGAATTTCGTCAACTTCGGGTATTTTTCGCGCCGCCGCGATGAATTCGTCAAACGCGTTGCTTTGAGTCTTTTCCAGAGTCACCCGCAGACTTACTTCGACACCATATCCAAGAGCGCCCCAGTCTATGATCGCTTCATATCCTTGGATGACACCAGCGCGTTCAAGCCGTTCTAACCGACGCGAGGCCGTTCCAGTTGACATGCCTGCCCTTTCAGCCAAATCCGCCACGCCCAAATCATGCGCCGCCTGAAGCTGCCGCAGCAATCTTCTATCGGTATCGTCTAATTCTTGCATGATAAACTTATTGTTTCCGGCTATCGCGAATGATTACGGCCTCTTGTTGGCAAAATATTGCGAATTCTGCAACCAAAATCTGGATGATCTTGTTTATGTTCAAGCTAATTTATCCAACCAAAGGAAAAATCATGCGCGTATATTACGACCGCGATTGCGATATTAACCTAATCAAAGACATGAAAGTGGCCATTCTTGGCTACGGCAGCCAAGGACACGCGCATGCATTGAATTTGCGCGATAGCGGCGCCAAGAACGTTGTTGTCGCCTTGCGCGAAGGCTCCCCTAGTCAAGCCAAAGCTGAAGGAGAAGGCCTTAAAGTTATGGGTATTGCCGAGGCTGCTGCCTGGTGTGATTTGATCATGTTCACCATGCCTGATGAATTGCAGGCCGAAACATACAAGAAATATGTGCATGACAATATTCGTGATGGCGCTGCAATGGCATTTGCCCACGGTCTGAACATTCATTTCGACCTAATCACGCCCAAAGCTGGCGTTGACATTATTATGATGGCCCCTAAAGGCCCGGGACACACGGTGCGCGGCGAGTTTACCAAAGGCGGCGGAGTGCCCTGCCTTGTTGCTGTACACAATGACGCATCCGGTAAAGCGATGGAAATCGGCCTGTCTTATTGTTCAGGCATTGGTGGAGGACGTTCCGGCATCATCGAAACCAACTTCCGTCAGGAATGCGAAACCGATCTGTTCGGCGAACAAGCCGTTCTTTGTGGTGGTCTGGTCGAGTTGATCCGTATGGGTTTTGAAACGTTGGTTGAAGCCGGATACGAACCTGAAATGGCGTATTTCGAATGTTTGCACGAGGTCAAACTGATCGTCGATCTTATTTATGAAGGCGGCATCGCAAACATGAATTATTCGATCTCAAACACTGCAGAATACGGCGAATACGCATCAGGCCCTCGCATCTTGCCTTATGATGAGACAAAGGCGCGGATGAAAGCGGTTCTGACTGACATTCAAAACGGCAAATTTGTGCGTGATTTCATGTTGGAAAATGCAGTTGGTCAACCGCATTTCAAAGCCACGCGTCGTATTAACGACGAACATCAGATCGAAAAAGTTGGCGCAGAATTGCGTGCCATGATGCCTTGGATTTCTGCTGGAAAAATGGTTGATAAAGCCAAGAACTAAACCGGTTCTTTGATATTTGGCGGTCCGATTTTATTGGGCCGCCTTACGGGCCCTACCCCTGCGTGCGGGCATTGAACGACCGCTGTGGTTTCTACGACTTAGCGTCGCTTGACCGACAGTTCTGTGCTCCAGCAAGGCGCCAAAAACCCGTCATTAAAATTACCCGTGTATTCCTTGCATCAGGGGTGTAGCGTGCGGCGACGGGATTAATTGACCATGACAACTTTAGCTGAAAAATCGATCGAGAGGCCCAGTTTACTAATTTGGGCTCTGCTTGTTTTACTAGGCATCGTTTGGGGGTCATCCTTTTCTGTTGTCTCAATTACGTTGCAAAGTTTTCAACCGATCACAATTGCTGCAGGTCGCATCACTTTGGCCGCACTGGTGTTGTGGGCCTTGGCCACCGGGTTGGGTTATGGCTTGCCGACACTGAAAACATCGACGGGTCGCCGTATCTGGCTACATGCGCTTGGCGTTGCGGTCTTGATGAATGTGCTGCCATTCACGTTACTAAGCTGGGGGCAACTTTATGTCGCCTCGGGGTTTGCTGGCATCACGATGGCCGTTGTGCCCTTGCTCGTTCTACCACTGGCACATTTTCTGGTGCCAGGCGAGTTTATGAACAAATCAAAAGCCGTCGGATTCTTATTGGGTTTTCTGGGTGTTGTCATCTTGATCGGCCCCAAGGCGTTTCTATCTTCGGGCAGCGATGTTGAGGCATTGGCCCGGATCGCTTGCTTGGGCGCAACCTTTGGCTATGCCACTGGCAATATCATCACGCGGCTTGCACCGCCGTCACCACAATTGTCATTCGCGGCTGCATCTTTGATTTTGGCCGCGGCCATAAGTTTGCCACTGGCCTATGGGTTTGAAGGTTTGCCACAGAACCCCAGCATTCAGGGTATTCTTGGCCTAGCCTATCTTGGCCTTGTGCCAACCGCATTGGCGACCTTTATTTTGGTTAAGATTATCACGACGGCGGGACCCAGTTTTATGGTCTTAGTAAACTTTCAAGTACCGGTTTGGGCTGCCTTAATGGGTATCGTCTTTTTAACGGAAACGATGCCGCCACAATTAATTATTGCGCTGGTTCTAATTCTTGCGGGTCTGGGTTTTAGCCAGATACGGCGACGGACGTAACAAGCAATTTCTGGGCTTGAGAATGTGTTTAATCACACTTCCTTTTTGACCGCATCAACAACAAGATTAACAGCCTTATTCAATATTGCTGCATCTTCACTTTCGCCCATGACACGCAGCAAAGGCTCGGTTCCGGATTTTCGGATCAACAGGCGGCCGTTGCCTTTTAACAGGCCTTCGGCCTTGGTGATTGCGGATTGAACGCGGTCAGATTCCAGTGGGTCTTTTTCCTGTTCAAAACGCACATTGATTAAAAGCTGTGGGTATGGGTCAAAAACCTTGGTCAAAGCGCTGGCCTTTTGACCGGTTTCAACCATTGCGGCCAGAAACTGCAGGCCAGCAATCAAACCGTCGCCCGTGGTGGCATAATCGGTCATCACGATATGGCCGGATTGCTCGCCTCCAAGGTTAAAGCCGCCGGCCCGCATGGCTTCGACCACATAACGATCACCAACATTGGTGCGGCGCATTTTGATGTTATTTGCAGCCAGAAACTTTTCCAACCCCAAATTTGACATCACAGTCGTGACCAATGTACCGCCAACAAGACGCCCTTCACGCGCCCATCTTGACGCGATCAGGCCCATGATCTGGTCGCCATCCGCAACCTCGCCCTTTTCATCGATGATCATCACGCGATCTGCGTCACCGTCCAGACAAATGCCCATATCGGCGCCGTGCATTATGACAGTTTGCGCCGCTAATGCCGTGTCGGTCGATCCGCATCCATCATTGATGTTAAACCCGTTGGGTGAGACGCCAATTGGGATCACCTCGGCCCCTAGCTCCCACAAAACATCAGGTGCTACTTTATAAGCCGCGCCATTGGCGCAATCGACGACAACTTTAAGCCCATCCAGCCGCCCACGCCCCGGAAACGTCGTTTTCGCATATTCCACATAACGGCCAAGACCACTGTCGATCCGTTTGGCGCGGCCTATGTTTTCTGGTTTGCACAGCGCAATATCGCCGCGCAAAATACGTTCAATCTCAAGTTCGGCATCATCCGACAGCTTAAAACCGTCGGGCCCAAAAAACTTGATGCCATTGTCAAAATGCGGATTGTGCGAGGCCGAAATCATCACGCCAAGATCAGCCCGCATAGAATGGGTCAGCAAGCCAACGGCAGGTGTCGGCACTGGCCCTAACAAATAGACATCCATACCTGTCGACGTCAAACCAGCCGTCAGCGCATTTTCCAGCATATAGCCCGAGCGGCGCGTGTCTTTGCCGATTACGACCCGATGTTCCTGCTTATCGCGGCGGAAATATCGCCCAACGGCGGAACCCAGCCGCATGGCAACCTCGGCTGTCATGGGGTAAGTATTGGCGCGGCCACGCACACCGTCAGTGCCAAATAACTTTCTGCTCATGTTTTTGCCTTTACTTTCAGGTGACTAGCGTGCGGCCTGCCACAAAGCCAGGGCTTGTCTTGTTTCCCTTATATCATGCACGCGCAACATCTGAACCCCCTGACGTAGGCCTTCAAGGCCCAAGGCAATTGATCCCGGCAATCGACGATCTGCCACGGGCTCGTCGCCAATGGTTCCGATAAACCTTTTGCGTGAAACACCTAACAAAACAGCGCAGCCAAGCCCGTGAAACAAAGAAATTCCCCGGATCAAAGCCAGATTATGCGCCTGCGTTTTGCCAAATCCGATGCCCGGATCAATCATAATCCGGTTTTTGTCGATGCCGTTTTCCAAACAAAAGGCAATGCGGCTTGCCAGATAGTCATATACATCCAGCAAAACGTCGTCGTATTGCGGATCTTTTTGCATAGTCTTTGGGTCACCGCTTGCGTGCATCAAACAAATCGCCGCCCCACTGTGGCGCGCAACTTCAACCATTTTGGCGTCAAAGGAAAAGGCCGACACATCGTTAATAAGTCCCGCACCCGCGCCAATCGCTGCTTGGGCGACAACGGCCTTGCGCGTATCTATGGATATTGGTGTGGCGTTGCCATTGGCGCGAAGGGCGGCAATCACGGGTGCTGTGCGCTCAATTTCGACGGTCGGATCAATAACGTCCGATCCAGGGCGCGTGGACTCACCACCAATATCAAGAACATCGGCATCTTCCGCTAACAGCGATTGAGCCTGTAAAATTGCTGCCGCTTTGGTGTCGAACCGACCGCCATCAGAAAAGCTGTCGGGGGTCACGTTTAATACGCCCATGAGGCGCGGTCGATCCAGCGAAATCCCACAAATATCAGCGCGCTGCGTTGAAATTTGGGCCTGTAGTTCCTGTGGTATGTCCAACGCCGGTACTAGGGCGCTCGCGCCGCCGCGGGTTATCAATTCGGCGTGGCTAAACCAGCTGTTGCCACCTGCCAACGGCAACGCCCCAACCGGTCTTGCAGCATCAGTTTGGGCAATCGGCCGAAAATAGTCCAAGGTCAAATATCCAAAGGCAACGCAACAACCCGCTGGTTTTCCCCTGTTTCAGCCGTTTTGAAACCCTCGGCAATCAGCAGTGTCTTGGCGGAAAGCTCTGCGGCAAACCATTGGGCCAAATCAAATGATGCAACCTGCGCAGGCCCATCAACCGCATCCAAGATAATCTTTGAGGGTGCCCAAACGGAAAGTTGGTCGTGTTTAATCGCCCAATCAAGCTCGGTCCGGCTGTCAACGACAACACAGCGTTTGTCGCGCCCCGCTAAAACCCAGGCATTTTGTTCGATTGACAGTAATTCGATCCGCCAATCGGCTGCAGCAACATCTGCTTTAGGTGCAGCTTCAACCGCGTGTTCAACACATATGATCGCGGGCGTTGCATGGCCTGCGATTGCATCCAGCCAAGCGGTCAGACGATCAGAATGTAAAACTGCGTTTGGCAGAAAAACCACCAATGGATGCACTAATTCTACGGCTTGGGGCGTGTCACCATCATCCGACAAAGAGCGCACGACGTTTTCGCCTTCAATCCGGCTGCGCACAATTTCTACGCCCAATGTACCGGGAATACGGTCAAGTTTTTCGATCCGTACAAATACACGCACGGCCTTGCGATTTAGCAGCACCCGTTCGGCCACACGTTCTGCAAGAGTTTCCAGCAAGTTAATCCGTTCGGTCGAAAGCAAGCCCTCGATGGCTTCGGTAATGCTGTCATAGGACAACACCTGATCCACGTCGTCGGTTTCCGCAGCCGCATGGCGAGACACTTCCAAAACAACATTAAAGCGAATACGTTGGGTCACGCCGCGCTCGGCTTGGAAGGCTCCAATCTCTACTTCGCGGCTGTAATCGCGCACAGAAATCCGATCCAACGGGTCACCTTGACTTGTCGCAACAGCGCGCGATTGAGGTGCTTCAAATGCCAAAAAAGTTTCGTCAATCATGCCCTGTTCCGATCGAATACCGATTAAATACCGCGCCTAACTATAACTGTGCCGCGTTCCAAACAAGAATGATTCCCGACATCAAGCAACGGAAAGGCGAAATTTTGTTGGACAAAGGCCACGGCTTTGTTCTTAAAATGCCTGATACTGATTTTGTCAGGGGTTTGTATGGGCAATATGTTTCTAATAGTACCACTGGGATTGGCGTTGACTGCACCTGTGCTTGCTTATGCAGCTTGCGAAAAGCCCGCCTATTCCGCGCCATTCCTGCAAGCCATTCCCACCACTGGCATTAACCAAACATTATTTTCGGAAACTCTCAATCTTGAGGCGAGTTATGTGCGGTGCCAAAAAGGCCGAAACCTGCTGTCGCCATCCCCAAAATCGGGCAAAGTTGCAACGGCACATTCTGCTTGGATGGCGCGGGGTGCAAAGCTAAGTCATAAAGGCGCGCGTGGATTCAAATCGCGCATGCGTTCAACCGGCCTTGCCTTCAAAACCACTGCCGAAAATATTGCAGCATTTGATCGATTTCAGTTTCCCAAAGGTCAGTTCAAAGTGCGCAACGCTGCCGCCTGTAAATTCGCCACGCAAGCCGGGGCTTCAATTGCCGCGCATTCTTACGCCAGCCTTGCAGCGGCCGTGGTGCAAGGATGGATGGGTTCAACCGGGCATCGCAAAAACCTGCTTAACCGTCGACTAAAGATTTCAGGTGGAGGGCTGGCGTTTGACCGCAAAGCACCGCTGTGCGGCCGGTTCTATATCACGCAGAACTATCTAGGTTAGTTCGACGAAAATTGCCGGTTGTCCCGATAAAACTTATGCACACCAATTTTTGTTGTTTGCGTAAAACTACGAGCCCAACTTGGGTTAACAGCGACCGTGTGATAATATGTGGCGCCTTTGGTCAAAATGCGAGGCTCGCCTGCCAACATAATTTTGGCGATCTTACCGACCCTTTGATAAGCTAACGGTTCAGAAATGGTTTCTGATTTGCCGTCACAATTGTACGAAAACTGGCATCTGTGTTTGCCATTGCTTGTGCCCTGGCCAACGACGCCGCAAACCGATCCCGGAAAGCTTCGCGTATCAACGCGGTTCAAGATCACCTCGGCAACAGCAAACTGGCCCTTAACGCTTTCACCGCGCGCTTCAAAGTAAAGCGCTTCGGTCAAGCAACGCCATTCTGCCCCGCCACGTGCCACTGGCAAACGCGCAAGCGATGCTTTGGTGTATTTGAAATCTTCGACAACGTCTTTTTTGCGGCCAAAGAACCAACCACGTTTAACCTTTTTCGGGGCAATTGCTGCAAGTTCGCTGAGACGGTTGTCTGGCGCGCGCCGCAAGGCAGAAGTTTCTTGGCCCAACATGGTTACGATCTGAACATTGATATCGTCATTTACGCCGTTAGACGTGCTTAACGTCCCCTCGGCAGAAACGCCAAGCGCCGAGCCGCAAAAAGCCGCAAAAACCACTGTCATACTTAAAGGGAACCGCATCAGCCCATCCCAAAATTTCAGTTAATCCAGCCCCACCGTTGGCCTGAATTATAGATTCCATGCCGGAATAGATAGGCAGGCGAGATTGTACAGGGGCTTATCGTGTCGTTACGGCAACAATCAGTTTCCATATTAGAAACAATAACTGTCATTTTCAGAACCGAAAACTACCGAAAATTATCACAAATACAGGTATTTAGTGGGGCGTCGTCACGTAACCACAATATCTTCGGTGGTTTTATGTGTTCCACGCACTGCAGATTGCGCCGCCGCCAAGTAAGCAATGGGAACACGAAAGGGTGAGCAGGACACATAATCGAACCCAGCATCGCGACAAAACCCGATTGAAGCCGGATCACCACCATGTTCACCGCAAACAGAAAGCACCACATTCGGGTTGCCCGCCCGGCCGCGTTCTGATGCCAACAACAGCAATTCACCGACGCCGTCCGTGTCTAATGTGTGAAACGGATCTTCCTCAAAAACTTCAAGATTAACATATGTCGACATGAACCGCCCGGCATCATCGCGGCTTAGGCCATATGTCATTTGCGTCAAGTCATTGGTGCCGAAACTCAGAAAGGCCGAATTTGCCGCCAGTTCGCCCGCGCGCAGGGCCGCACGGGGCGTTTCGACCATCACGCCAAGACGATACGTAAAATCCTGACCAGTTTCGTGCATAACTTCGCGCGCCACACTATCAAGACGCGTTTTAACCAGCTCAACCTCGCGCGAGGCAGATACCAGAGGGATCATTATTTCGGGCACAACCGGCTTACCATTTTGGCTGGCAGCAATCGTCGCCTCAAAAATAGCGCGCGCCTGCATGTCATAAATTTCGGGCATGACAATGCCCAAACGTACGCCACGCATTCCCAACATAGGGTTGAATTCACGCAGATCATCAGCCCGCGCAATCACTTGGGACACTGGCAAATCCATCGCGTCTGCAAGTTCTTGCATTGCTTCGAGGGAATGGGGCAAAAATTCGTGTAAAGGCGGGTCAAGCAGGCGGATTGTAACCGGCAAACCCTGCATGATTTCAAACAGCTCGGTGAAATCTCCGCGTTGCATTGGTAACAAGCGGTCAAGAGCGGCGAAACGGTCAGCGTCAAGGTCTGCAAAAATCATTTCACGCATGACTGTCAGGCGGTCTTTTTCAAAGAACATATGCTCCGTACGGCACAAACCTATGCCATCCACCCCGAAAGAACGGGCCATGCGCGCATCGATCGCTGTATCTGCATTGGCGCGAATCCCAATGTCACAATATTCATGCGCCCAATCCATAAATGTGGCAAAAGCCCCGGTTAAATCTGGGCGTACCATGCCAACTTCGCCCATCATGGCAACGCCGTTGGTACCATCAACGGTGATGACATCGCCTTCGTGAAACACTTGTCCATCGGCCGAAGTCAGAGTTTTATTCTTAAAATCCAGCGTGATACCAGTTGCACCCACTACACAGGGCAAGCCATGTCCGCGGGCAATCAGGGCCGCGTGACTGTTCATGCCACCGCGCTCCGTCAGAACACCTTTGGCCACATGCATCCCGCGAATATCTTCGGGCGATGTTTCCTGACGCACCATAATGCACGCCTCTTCACGCGCGGCACTTGCTTGTGCTGCCATCGCCGAAAACACCACTTTTCCAGATGCCGCACCGGGGCTGGCTGCCAACCCTCGGGCAAATATTTCTTGTGGAGCCTCTGGATCGATCTGCGGATGCAAAAGCTGTTGCAGATTGCGCGGCTCGACCCTGAGCAACGCAGTCTTACGACTGATTGCACCGTCTTCGGCCAGGTCAACCGCGATCTGCACGGCTGCACGCGGGCTGCGTTGGGCTGGTGCTGCATCCAGCAACCAAGTCTTACCACCCTCAATCGTAAATTCAAATTTCAGCACATCATGACAGCCCATGCGGGCAATATCGGCAAATTTGCGCAGTTCGGCCACTGTACCCGAGCTTTGGGATTCAAGCGAAGTACCGCGTGTATCTGCAGCGATGAAAAACGCCTGTTGCCCCGGGCGCATCGCGTCTCGCCCCTGACTTTTCTGCAAATAACGCCCCCGCACCGCAGGTTCGCCAGTTGACGGTTTCACGAATTGCACAACGCCCGCACCGCTTTCACCCGCACCTAGACCAAGGGCCATGCGCTGAACGATCAAACCCAATCCCGCGTCACTGGGCGCACCGCGCGCTTGGCGCAAAATTCGCGCTGTCGTACCTTCCCAAGCCCGTGCCATCGAGCGCAGCACATTGTTAAGCTGAACAACAGGGTCTTGCGGAAAGTCTTCGTCCATTTCATCGCGGAAAATTGCAAGCGCTGACTTTAAAGACTGCGGCGTGTCGATTGTATCGTCTTTCAAGCCGTCAAACGCCTCGGCATCCAAACGCGCCACATGAATGGAATAATCCTGCACAAACCGGCAATAAAGCGCGTTTGCAGCCGCCCCACCCAAACGATGCCGCAGCAAAGCGTGAATTTCGTCGTTTAGCCCGATGTTCAGCAATGTGCCGGGCCCGCCCCAGTCGCGATTTTGCGGGCTGGAACGTACCGAAACGATGCCACGATCACCAAAATTCGCCAGCAACCCCTTAACGTCTGGCAGATGCCCAGCAGCAATTTCGTGAACTGTAGGCACCGAAATTGCCATTGCCAGCGGCACAGGCAGGCCAAGCTTGCGCAACTTGGCAATACGATTAGCCCGCGCACCATAAATGTCGGCTGGCACATCGGCGTCTTTGCCAAGTCGTTGAATTTGGGTATGAATGCTCATACTGCGGCAGAATAGGCAGAAAAAGCTGTCACGCAAGGGAAAATGCTGCGACGCGGCATTTGCGCAGGGAAACGAGTGGTTTTAGCCTTCGACGGCCTCGAATTTCGCCACTTGCCCCATGACTTCACGGATGCGGTTCAGCAGACACAACCGATTGCGCCGCACGATTTGATGATCGGTGTTAACCTGAACAGCCGTGAAAAACCCGTCAATCGGTGCGCGAAGGCTGGCCATTGCGGACATAGCCGCGGCGAAATCTTCGGCCTTGATAGCAGGGGCGATCAGCGCGTCGGCGTTATCAAGGGCGGTGAACAACGCCTTTTCGCTGGCGTCTTCG
The DNA here is from genome assembly GCA_047622625.1 of Paracoccaceae bacterium. GTDB lineage: Bacteria > Pseudomonadota > Alphaproteobacteria > Rhodobacterales > Rhodobacteraceae > UBA5972. Next base: position 11,813 of record JBLHMX010000040.1, read on the forward strand.
GCAAACCGAACCTCGGGCTTGCCTTCGTATGACACACCGTCCTTCTTTTCTTCCGCCGCCAGAATGTTGTTAGCACGCTTGAAACCCTGAAGCAGATTTTCACCGTCGTCGGTTTTCAGGAAATCAGAGAGGGCGGTTGCACGATTTACCAGCAATACAAGATCGTCGTTGTTTGGCATGGCAAGGCAGGCGTCGATGACATCGTGACGGATACCTTGATCGCGCAGGTGGACTTTTAGACGGTCGTGGAAAAAGGAGAGTAAGTCGTTAATATCTGCATATGACTCGTGCTCATTGACTAGGCACGGGCCTAGGATTTTAGAGCTGGTTCCAAAAACGGAATTCAGATTTGCTCGAACCCCATTCTCAATTACCAACCGGATAACCCCCAACGCCGCTCGTCTCAGAGCAAACGGATCTTTGCTTCCGGTCGGCTTCTCGTCAATCGCCCAAAAGCCGGTCAACGTATCAATCTTATCCGCCAACGCCACAGCCACCGAAATCGGCGCGGTTGGCACATTGTCTGTCGGACCAAGCGGCGAATAATGTTCTTCGCAGGCTTCGGCAACGCCTTCACCAAGTCCGGCCGCATAATACCGCCCCATGATCCCTTGAAGTTCCGGGAATTCATAGACCATTTCGCTGGCCAAATCGGCCTTTGCAACGCGTGCTGCCTCCGCAGCCAAATCAGGTTCTGCTCCAACAAATGGCGCGATTTCAGCCGCAAGCGCCGCAATCCGTTCGATCCGTTCGGCTTGGCTTCCCAGCTTGTTGTGAAACGTCACATTTTCGAGCGGTTTCGCCATGCCAGTCATGCCGATCGCTTTGATCGTACGCAGGTCGTTTTCCCAGAAAAACTTGGCGTCTGACAGGCGCGCGAACAGGACTTTTTGGTTGCCTGCAAGGATAGTCGCGCCCTGATCAGCGGTTTCGCGGTTGGCAACGACCACGAATTTTTCGATACGGTTGGTTTTTGGATTTCGTACAGAAAAGAACTTTTGATGTTCGCGCATCGAGCTTTGCAAAACTTCTGGCGGCAAGTCCAAAAACACGGGATCAATGTCGCCCATCAGAACAACGGGCCATTCAACCAGCCCCGCAACCTCGGCCAGCAACGCCTTGTCTTCAACCACTTCAACGCCTTGCGCAAAGGCCAGATTGCTGGCTTCGGCCCAGATGTGATCGGCGCGTTCGGCCCCGTCTAGGGTAACATTCTTGTTTTTCAGTTTGGCTTGATAATCTTCAAACGAAGTTACCGAAAACCGACCTGGCCCCATGAAACGATTCCCCTCGGTCGTATCGCCACAATGCACGCCTTCAACAGAAACCGGCACGATTTCGGTTCCAGCTTCATTGCTAAGAATACATAAAATGGAATGCAGCGGCCGCACCCAACGTAGCGTTCCACTGCCCCAACGCATGGATTTTGGCCAAGGGAAATTCTGCACGGTTTCGGCGACAACTTCGGCAATGACATCGCCAGCCAAACGGCCGGGCTTTTCAATCAGGGCCACATAAATCTGGCCTTTTTTATCGTCGCGCTTTTCAAGCTGGTCCATCGTCAGCCCAGCACCACGCAAAAACCCATTAATTGCTTGTTCTGGCGCGTCAACTCGCGGCCCGCGCCGTTCTTCGCGCAGGTCAGGCGATTGTGCCAGCACGCCGGATATGGTTAGGCATAAGCGACGTGGGGTCGCGAAAGTTGCGGCAGCCTCATACGTAATGCCCGCTTCAACCAAGCCGTTCGTCACCAGCTTTTGCAAATCCTCGCAGGCGCGTTTTTGCATCCGGGCCGGAATTTCTTCTGAAAACAGTTCAAACAGTAAGTCAGGCATTTCTATCCCTCGGGTTTCGCAGGGCAACCCGCTGGCAAGTCGTTTCCGGCGTAAGCCGCTTCGCCGCACGCATTAATCTGGTGCCATGCATAGGCCCGCCCATCGCCATAAACGGCGACAACGCGGTCAATGCCGAAGTAAATGTTGGCCTCACCCAAAAAAGCGACGGCTTCACCGCTTTCCAAGTCGTCGGTTATTGTTTTATGGCGGTAACATTGGAACCAGATGGGTGCTTTGATCGGAGTTGGATCGTCATAAACCACGTATGTTTCGGTCATCATTGGGATCGAATTGATGGCCCTAAAGCAGCCTTTGAATTTTAGTGGGCTGGTTGGCGCGTCGATGCCTTCGAAATCCTGGGCCAAAATCATTTCGGGCAGGTTGTCCCAAACACGGGTGAGGCGAATTTTAGTGACCCCTGTCAGGGCTGCTACCTGCAAATCATCATTGGTTTCCGTTTGCGATGTGGCAAGTCCCGTGTCGGGTTCCGTCGCAGTTGTGGTGTCTACAGAGGGTTCAGCCTGATCCGCGGGGGCGTCCAAAGAACTTGGCGCAGCAATCGGCGAGTCGCTTTCCGCCTCAAGCGTTGGCACTACGACATTGCTGCCGGAAGCCACCGCAGGCGCGGTTAACGCGATTTCTGGCTGGGCCGGGATTTCAAGGCTGACAGGCGTGTAAAAAGCATAGTTCTGGTAATAAAAAGTCAAACCACCGACAGTCAATGACGCCGCAAGCAGAATAGAAACAAGTAAACGACCGCTCATGCTGTGGCCCCCGTTGGCTCGATCTTGGTTTTTTCTGCGGCAACAAAGGCATCGGCGCACATTTTGGTTAGGGTGCGGACACGGCCAATGTAGGCTTGGCGTTCAGTTACCGAAATCACGCCACGCGCGTCCAAAAGGTTGAACAGATGACTGGCTTTGATGCATTGGTCATAGGCCGGTTGCGCCATGATAATGGTGCGGCCAGTTTTTGGATCAAGCGGGTCTTGAGCTAGAATGTTTTCGCATTCTGCTTCTGCGTCTTTAAAATGTTGCTCTAGTACTTCGGTGTTGGCCACGTCGAAATTCCAACGTGCATATTGCGTCTCGGCCTCGCGAAAAACGTCACCATAGGTTAAAGGGATCGGCGCATCTGGCGCATTAAACGGCATCTCATTGCCGTCGTCATGGCCCAGAACGTACATGGCAAGGCGTTCCAAGCCATAGGTCAGCTCGCCCGAAACGGGTTTACATTCATGCCCACCAACCTGTTGAAAATAGGTGAACTGGCTGACTTCCATACCGTCGCACCAAACCTCCCAGCCCAATCCCCAAGCGCCCAAGGTTGGGCTTTCCCAGTCGTCTTCGACAAAGCGAATGTCGTGCAAATCCATGTCGATACCAATGGCCTTTAACGAGCCAAGGTACAGGTCTTGTAAATCAATCGGTGATGGTTTGATGATGACTTGAAACTGGTAATAATGTTGCCAACGGTTTGGGCTGTCGCCATACCGCCCATCTGTTGGGCGGCGCGATGGTTGCACATAGGCCGCCGACCAAGGCTTTTCGCCCAGCGCACGCAAAGTTGTGGCCGGGTGGAACGTGCCCGCCCCGACTTCCATGTCGTAAGGTTGCAAAACCGCACAGCCTTTTTGCGCCCAGTAGGCTTGCAAACGCAGAATGATTTCCTGAAACGAAGTTGGTTTTAACGTTTCTGCCATTTTCTGTCCTTTGATGCTGTCAGTCCGGCACAAAAGCCCGCCAACTTGATCGCGCGTTCTCAATAGGCAACAGGTCGGACAGGGTCAATTGTTGATGATAAAAAGCAGGGTGCAATTGGTGTCGGATTTGTTAAAGTCCCCAGTAACTATTAAAATTGAGTCTTATCAGGGTGTTTGGCGTGAAAACGAGTTTTAAAACTGTGCAATTGATGAAACAAATTTCGATAACCATGTCACTTTTTCTAGTGCTTGTTTTTCTGGCTGTGCCACTCGCGGCACAAGCGCAAGCGCAGTATTGGTTGCAGGTGGAATCCCAAAACAACATCCGAGACACAAAATCCCGTGCTCAGTTTTTCGCCCGCGATTTTCCAGATACCCGCGCTTTTGCCACGGAAACAGGTTGGTACGCTATTGTCATTGGTCCGATGTCTGAAGATGCGGCTGACGCCGAACTTTCCAGCCTAAAAGCGGCGAACTTGATTCCAAGAGACAGTTTCGTGGCCGACGGCACGACCTTTCAAAACCAGCTTTGGCCGCTTGCGGCAAACACCGAAACCGCCAGCGGCACAGTTGTTGTTACCGAGGCCGAAAATGTCATTGTCGAAGTCGAAGTTGAAACCTCGGAAGAAGTTGTTGTCGTAGTTGAAGCTGGCCCAATAAAAGACCCTGACCTTAAAGCCACCAAAAAACTTGAACGCAGCTGGTCCCGCGACGACAAGAAGCAATATCAAACCTACATGGTTTGGACGGGAGATTACAAAAGCGCGATTGACGGCTCGTATGGTCGTGGCACGCGCAAAGCCATCAAATCGTTTCAGGATCATGAGGGTTTTGAAGATACGGGGTATTTAACAGGTGTTCAGCTTGCCCTGCTGCAAACACGGTATAACCACGTGATCGACCGCCTTGGTATCGATCAACTGCGCGACCTGGACGCCGGGATCGAGCTGCAATACCCAGCGAATTTGGTAGAGTTTGAACGCTTTGAACCCCCTTTCGTACATTACAAAGCCAAAAGCGGCGGCGACGTTCGCATGATGCTGATTTCTCAAGAAGGTGGGCGGGCCGTTCTAAACAGCCTGTATGAAATAATGGAAACTTTCGATTTCATTCCACCTGAGGGCTACCGCGTCAAAAAACGTGACTGGTTCGTGCTGTCCGGTCGAAATGATGATGTTGTGTCCTATACCTATGTGAAAACCGATCGCAAAACTGTCAAAGGATTTACGATTGTGTGGCCGCCAGCGCGTGACGGTGCCATGCAGCCTTTGGCGACCGCCATGTATAATTCATTTTCACCGCTAAAAGAATACGTTCTTGATGAAACTCTGGGGTATGGCGAGGCTGACGATCAGCCGCTTGATCTAACATCAGGCCTTGAAACCCCTGCGCCTGATAGTTCTGCCAGTGGGTTTTTTATCAATCCAAAAGGCGTGATCCTGACCCATGTGGCCAATATTGCAAGTTGTTCAAAGATCACGATCAATGAAGGTGAAACCCAACTGCACGTTGCAACCCAAGACGATAATCTGGGGTTGGCAATCTTACAACCAGACACACAATACACGCCACAATCCTATGCACTGTTTTCCGACGAAGCACCGGAACTGGGCGCTGACATTACCGTGGCTGGTTTCTCTTTCCCGGAAGTCATGGAAATCGCCACATTGAATTACGGAACACTCACGGCCGTTGATGGACGCATGGGCGCTGCTAGTGAAATCCGCATTTCGGCGTTCTTGGAAGAAGGCGATACTGGCGGCCCGGTTCTGGACGATCGTGGCGCGGTTATCGGCATGAGGTTAACAAAGTCATCCGGAGCCTCAAGCCAACCGGCCTATGTAAACTTCGCATTAAAGTCCGAGCAAATCATCCAACAGCTTGACAGACTTGGCCTGGTCTACGGCAAATCAACCGCCTTTGACGCCCTTCACGACGTGGATCTGGCGTTCATGGCAGGCGATTTCACAGTCAAGATCGCTTGTTGGAAATAGGGGTTTCGCTTTGACGACGCGCACGAAAAGGATATCTTCGCGCGTTGCCCTTTGGATTGTCGAACGGCTGTCAGAAATGTTGGTAGGCAGCGCCGCGATTACTTTAATTATTGCCGCAACAAACCCATTGATTTGGGCCGACAATCGGGCCGACAGCATAATTTCACTGTTTGG
>JBLHMX010000041.1:0-16937 GCA_047622625.1 Paracoccaceae bacterium
AGCTGGTCGTCCTCACTGGACGAGGTTAGTGGAAGAAGCGAAAATGTCTGCTGCGCATCTTGAAGCCGCCGGAAAACGGGGCTCTTCACAGCCAATCCAACACATGCATGCAGCGTCGCCATCACAGCATCAACCAGACTGTGGAGAGAGGCGTGGCCCGGATGAGAGACAATGACCCGATTAAACAAAGGAAAAATAGCTTGACCTAAACACCGAATTAGAGAAGCGCAGCAATCGCTGCTGCACGCATCAACGGCAATTATTGGGGACTAAGTGAGTTTTCGCTGCGATCGCACAACTGGCTGTTATCTATGTTCCGAGATCGCCAGCAACCCTAGCGCAGCGATAGTTGCCGCATCCTTGATCTGTCCAGCGATAATCATTTCGTTAATTTCGCCACGGCTGAACGTTTCAGTGAGCATGTCTTGTTCTTCGTTGTCTCGGTCAGCGTTTCCCTGTTCCAGCCCAGTTGCCAGAAAGACGTGAAAACCTTGGTTTGAGAAACCATATGCATCAAAAAGATGTCCCAATATGATCAAGGATTTTGCACGGAAGCCAGTCTCCTCTTCAAGTTCTCCAAACGCAACTAGCTCAGGGCTTGTCCCGGGTTTTGTTTCCCACGAGCCTTGAGGAAACTCCCAATATCGACCGCCGACTGGATACCGAAACTGCTGAACGAGTTGATAGCGACCATCCTCATGCTGAGGAACTATCAGCGCGAAGTCTTCTTTGTCGACAACACCGTAGATACCTTCAGAGCCATCCGGGAAACTCACCGCATCTTCGTGGACTTTCATCCATCTGTTTTCGTAAACCGTTTGGCGGGATAGTTTCTGAATAACACTCATATAATAAAGCCCTCTTGGAGAATACCGGTTGTCAGCGCGTTAGAGCGGACATTGGCTGCCCAACAGAGATTATGCAACTAGGGTTCTAAGCCGCCGTTCGTTGCAAACCGCACAAACGTTCGCTCTTCGTGACACCGCCATCACGGACCCGGCGAATCCAACACCCGTGGCACCCGCAGCGGGACGCCATTGCACCCAAAAGGCTCCAACTACGGCCCCACTTCCGCCTGCTTCACCACCGGAAGCCAGCGGGAACAACGTCGCACAGTGTGTTCTATCGACCCAGCCAAGAGCTTTCCACCATTGCAGTAAAGGGTCGACGAGCTGGATTTGGCCCAAATAGCCTCAACTGCGACCCCAATCCGAATTGCCACGTGAGAGGCCCAAAGTGAATCGAGGTCAGGCCTGTCGGCTCTTCGAATAAGTGGTCTATTGGGTGTCGGCTCTGGCAGTCACTGACAGACATAGCCACCGGCACAGCAGACGGTGATCCACGCGATTCGCCAGACCATCCCAATCGCCGTGGTGTTTGTCCCTCTGGTCGCCCAGATTGAGGTGCGCGGAGTTGATACACCTGCGATTGCCACAGCGATCTAGTACCACTTCTTGCTACGACGAGACCTCCCGACTGGCCGCATAAAATATCAGCCGATACGCACTCCGTTCGGCAATATGTTTGATCGAGTAAATCGCAAAATCGACGCGGCGTTGTAGTCGAGTCGGCGTACTTGCCTTGCCTCCTGTTTGGGATTTACGCTGAGTGCTATTCTGAGTTTTATGCAGATACTAGCGGATAATCACTGATTAGGAACTGTCCAACCTTTCAGCTAGTGTTTTTAGATCCTGTTTGATATCGGCAATTTTCTGGTCTGAATAGTTAGCCAGCAAGCGGTTCTCATGGTCTGTGGCCAGAATTATTTTTTCGCCGGCTAGTGTTCTCCCAGCTTCTGTCAATTCAATCAAAACCGATCGCCGATCCTTTGGCGAAATTATGCGGTGGACCAAATTGCTGTTTTCCAAACGATCAAGGACGCGAGTAATGGTTGGCTGTTTCAGCAGACACTTTTCGGCCAAAACACCAACGGTTAAAACCCCATTTGGATAAAGGGATGCAAGAATCCGCCAAGTGGGTACTGAAATGCCGTCTTTCTGCAATTCTTTATGAAAAGCGCGGCTGGCTTTATCGCTGGCTTGGGCCAACAGGAACAGCAAATAGTCTTCGGTAAAATAACCATCGTTTGGCTGTTCCTGCGCACTTTCGTTTGGTTCACCCATGGCTTTGTGTCGTTCCGAACTGCCCGGCGAAAAAGACCAAAGGTTCCAAATCGCTTTGCTCACATTCTTCGACTTCACCGAAAAACACGACATGATCACCAGCCTCTGCCGTTTGCGTCAGTCGGCACTCAAAAGTGGCGATTGTACCGTGGATAACAGGCAAATCATGTATACCTCGTGCCCAGTCAACGCCATCAAAACGTTCTTGGTTCTGACTGGCGAATTGATTGCAAATTTCGCGCTGATTGCTGGACAATATGTTAATGGCGAAATGACTGGCCTCGCGAAAAACTTTAAGGTTTGGTGATTTATTCGTGAGTGACCATAAGACCAGCGGCGGCTCTAGTGATACCGAACTAAACGAATTAATGGTCAATCCATATGGTGCACCCGATTTGTCAGTAGTCGTGACAACCGCCACACCGGTCGCAAATTTCCCAAAAGCGCGGCGCAGAGCCAGTGATTTGTCCATGTGTTTCCGTCCTGTTATTGGAAACTAAAATATTACTTTGAATATATTCCAAAGTAATATACTTATCAAGAATTATTCACGCCGCTCGACTTTTAGCGTGAAACAATATGGGAGATGACCGTGCTAAATGATCGGATTGAAGCAAAATGGATCGACGTGTTTGAAACCACTTTTCGCGCCTGCAAAGTAGATGCATCGCAAACAGCGATTATTCTGTCGGAAACCCAAAGCCGCGATCTGAACGTGCAGTTGGCGGAACTGGCACTGGCTCGCATAGGTGTCCCATTCTATCATTTGAAGGTTCCGACGCCACGAAACGCTTCGCCCGCAATCATCCGATCATCTGGCGCTAGTTTGGCGTTGAACGGTCAAGAAAAAGCGGTTGTCGCATTGGCATCGGTCGACTTCGTGGTTGATCTAACGCTTGAGGGGTTGATGCACGCACCCCAGACCGGGGCCATTCTAAAGGGTGGCGCGCGTATTTTGAATATTTCGAACGAACATCCTGAAATGTTGGAACGCGCGATACCTGATGAAGATTTGAAGGCACGCACGCTCGCAGCGGCGCGGTTGTGTCGCAAGGCCAGCGTGATGCAAGTGACCAGCGACGCCGGAACTGACTTACAAGTTAACATGATCCACAACAACACCGTTGGCGTTTGGGGATGGACCGATAAACCCGGCACCTTGGCCCATTGGCCCGGCGGGATTGTCGTGTCGTTTCCAAAGGCGGGTTCTGTCAACGGACGGTTGGTTTTTCAACCCGGTGACATGAATTTGACGTTCAAAAAATACTTCGATAGCGAGGTCACATTTACGCTGGAAAACGACTATGTAACCGCAATCGAAGGCCGGGGAACCGACGCGCGCCTGATGCGGAACTATTTGGACTCGTTCAATGACCCCAAGGCATTTTCAACCTCACATGTGGGCTGGGGCCTTCACAAAGGAGCGCGGTACGAGGCGCTTGCGATGTACGATAAGCGCGACACCAACTGTACTGAACTGCGGGCTCTTGCCGGAAACTTCTTGTATTCGACTGGTGCAAACGAGTTTGCCGGAAGGTTCACCGAAGGCCATTTCGATTTACCGATGATGGGCTGCACGATAATGGTCGATGATACTTGCGTCGTTCAAGACGGAAAACTGACATCGTGAAACGCGCAGCTGGGATCAATTACGCCGCACGTGGGCAGGGGAGTATCCCCGTGATTTGCCTGCATGGGATCGGTGGCGATACCAGTTCGTTTCAACCACAACTTGACGGGTTGAAAGGCCATATCATCGCATGGAACATGCCTGGATATGGCGGCTCTGATCCGCTGCCGGATCTGACATTCCCCGCCCTCGCCATCAAGCTACGCGAATTCCTTGAAGTTCTGGGTTTTAAACATGTGCATCTTTGTGGCCAATCTATTGGTGGCATGTTGGCCTTGGAAATGGCTTTTTCCTTTCCCGACTATGTCGCGTCTCTTGCACTGATCGGGACTACTGCGGCGTTTGGCGGGCGCGACGACGCTTTTAAGGATAAGTTTATCGCTGCAAGGCTGGGGCCGCTGGATGCAGGCAGGAAAATCAGCGAGTTGGCGCGTGAGTTCGTGCCGGAAATCGTTGGGCCCATTGCAACTGAAGAAACCCTTGCTACTGCCACGAAATCAATGGCGGCCGTGCCTGACGAAACCTACCGCGCCATCATCCGTTGCCTTGTGACCTTTAATCGCCGCGCTGATATAGAAACACTGAGAATTCCGACTTGCCTGATTGCGGGCGAACATGACCAGAATGCTCCCGCGCGCACAATGGCACGAATGGCAGACAAAATTTCTGGTTCGCAGTACCACGAAATTGCGGGCGCGGGCCATTTGATAAACCTTGAAGCAGGTGGGCAAACCAACGCGATCCTGAACAATTTTTATGACAACCAACGAGGGCCGACATGAGCGACCAAGACGCACCGATATTTGATGCTGAAGCATGGGGTCTGACCGACAAACAGGTGGAACTAACCACCTTGGCCCGGAAATTGGGTCAGGAAAAATTCGCCGGCCGGGCCGCGGAGTATGATCGCACCGCGACATTCCCAACCGAAAATTATAAGGATTTCCACCAAAGCGGTATGCTGGGTGTTGCCATTCCTGAAGAATACGGAGGCCACGGGGCAGATTTCAAAACCTATATGCTGACTTCGGCAGAAATTGGACGCTATTGCGGCTCAACCGCGCTGACGTTCAACATGCATGTTTGTTCCTGTTTGTGGAGCGGTTATCTAATCGACAACTTTGAATTGGACGACGCAGTTCGCGCAGAACACAATGAAACCCGCGCCATGCACTATAAGCGCGTGCTGGATGGTGGCGCAATTTATGCCCAGCCGTTTTCCGAAGGTGGGGCTGCGGCGGCAGGGGCCAAGGCTTTTGGTACGACAGCGCTTAAAGTGGAAGGCGGCTGGCGTATCAATGGTAAGAAAATATTCGCCTCGTTGTCCGGCCACGCGGATTATTACGGCGCGCTCTGCACCGAAATCAATGAAGTCGGCGAAGAGCCTGATCGTGCCAAAACCATGTATATTGCGGTTCCAAGAAAATCTGATGGGATCACAGTTGAAGGTGATTGGGATCCCTTAGGAATGCGCGGCACAGTTTCACGAAATCTGATCTTTAAAGACGTATTTGTGCCAAGTGACGCAAAACTAATGCCCTCCGGCATCTACTTTGAGGCCGCAAAACGTTGGCCGCATATGTTTATGACCCTGACCCCAAGTTACATGGGGCTGGCGCAGGCCGCGTATGATTTCACAGTCAAATATCTGCGCGGCGAAATGCCAGGCACGCCACCCGTTAAACGCAGGATGTATCCGACAAAACAAATTGCCGTCGCTCAAATGCGGATAATGCTGGAACAAACTAAAGCCCTGTGGTTTCAAGCAATATCCGAAGCCGGACCAAACCCAAGCCGCGAAAGCCTGCTGCGGGCTTGGACTGCGCAATATACGGTCATGGAAAACTCAAACGAGCTGGCGCAATTGGCGATACGGACCTGTGGCGGCCAATCCATGCTGAAAAGCCTGCATCTTGAACGCATCTATCGAGACAGTCGGTGTGGGTCACTTATGCTGCCCTGGACCAGCGAATTGTGTTTGGACATGTTGGGAAAAGGGACACTCTACAAATCCGGTGAACGCGACGAATGAGCGGTCCTGCGCAAACTATTGATGCGTGGTTGCACAGTCATGCCGACCATCAAGGCGACAAGATCGCCCTGAACTTTGAAAGTCGACACCACAGTTACGTCGAGCTTGCTGGTTGGGTCGATCGTTTGGCAGCAGGTTTGCACCACCAACTTGGCCTTAAACGCGGCGAACGTATCGCCTATTACGGTAAAAACAGCGACACCGAAGTCGCTCTGATGTTCGCGGCGGCAAAGTTGGGTCTGATATTTGTGCCGCTAAACTGGCGGTTGGCGGCAGGCGAACTTAACTTCATGCTGCAAGATTGCGCCGCCAAAGTTTTGTTTCACGATGGGCACTTCATCGATCAAATCGATACGGTGACGGCCGGCTTGCACGGCACGCAATCAATCGACGCGACAAATCAATTAGCCCAATTGTGCAAAGAAAATACACCGATCAAGACGGATGCGAAACTGCGTGATCCGTTTCTGATTGTCTACACTTCAGGTACGACGGGCCGGCCGAAAGGCGCGGTGCTCACCCAAGAAGCGGTTCTATGGAACGCCGTGATCAGCCTGCACGCACATGATTTCACACCCGCTGACCACATCCTGAATACACTGCCCCTGTTCCACGTCGGCGGGATTAACATCCAGATGATGCCGATGTTTTTTGTTGGAGGCCAAGTCACCCTGCATGCGCAATTCGATCCAGATGCAGCCATCAAAGCACTGGAATATGAGGGAATTACTTCAACCGTTTGCGTACCCACAGTGATGAAGGCATTGCTGTTTCACCCCGATTGGGGTGGTCTAACATTGCCAGATCTTCGACTTTTCAACACAGGTTCAACCGATGTTCCGGTTGAGATTATTGAGGCTGTTCATAAGCGCGGCATCCCAATGGTACAAGTCTACGGCGCCACGGAAACCGGGCCTTTCGCCACGTATCAAAAAGCGCATGAGGCTGCGGCGACAATAGGTTCGATTGGGCGCGTCGCGGTGCATTCCCAAGTGAAACTAATGTCCGATGGCAGTGAGGTTGGCGCGGATCAACCCGGTGAGATTTGGGTTAAGGGCCCCAATAACTTTAGCCGCTATTGGAACAATCCAGAAGCCACACAGGCCGCGATTGTTGACGGTTGGTTTCGGACGGGTGATGTGGCGACCAAAGATCAGAACGGCCTTTTCTGGTTTGCTGACAGGGTCAAACACGTGATTATTTCGGGTGGTGAAAATATTTACCCAGCCGAGGTCGAACGGGTGATTAACCGTATAGACGGGATTAAAGAAGCCGCGGTCGTCGGTCGGGCGCACCCCAAATGGGGCGAAGTGCCAGTGGCGGTCGTGGTGGTTGATGAAACAGGGCCGTGCAAGGCGGATATTCTAGCGGCATTCAGCGGCGAAATCGCGCGATATAAACATCCTAACGACGTGTTTTTCGTGGATCGGTTGCCCAGAAACGCAATGGGCAAGGTTGTTGCCGCTGACGTGCGAAAACTGATCGAAAACATCTGCGATTAAGCGACCAGCACTGGATAGATCATGCGGGCGAGGCCTAACAGCGACAGCGCGACGAGCAACATCAAACAAAATTGCCGGTAAAAACGAACCAGTGAGGGGCGAAACATTTTACTGCCAACATAAACACCAGCTAACACAATCGGAATAAAGACTAAGCCGCGCCAAACCGCCTCGATCGTCATCACTTGATAAATAAACAAATAGATGATGGAAACGAACATCGTCACGAATAGATACATGACAAGCGAGGCACGCATGGTCTTTGCCTCGGCCTTGCTAGACAGCACATAAAGCGCAACAACCATCCCGCCGACTGACGCCAAACCTGTCACGATACCCGCAACTATTCCGGAAACAGCCAATCCAGCCCGGTTGCCCATCGAGGCCGGTACTAGCCGGAAAAGTTGGGCAAGCGCTAGAGATAGAACAATGATCAACGCGACTAACTTGGATATGTCTGGCGATATAGTAACTGTTGCATAAAGCCCAATAGGCACACCAATTATTGATCCGATTGCCAAGACCCAAACCACGGACATATCTGCGTCTTTTGCACCGCCGCGAAACATTGCTAACGACGCCGCGGACTCTAACAAAAACGCCAACGGGATCAGATCAACGGGCGGTAATATCACTACGACCGATGCCATTAAAATCGCTGACAACGCAAACCCAGCAAACCCGCGCACAGCACCCGCTGAGAAAACCGCAAGTACGACAATCCAGAATTCAGTTGGCGAAAGATTGGTTAGCGAAGCAAGCATCAAAGTCCTCAAAGTTACATACGCCTGAATACAGGGAAAATTGCGACTTGGAAGTCTTTGTTTGCTCTGGTTTTCCAAAGCCCGCTGCGTCATTATTTTTTAATCAATGAATATAGTTGAAAGAGCCGTAAATGGGACTGGATAAAGAACTGGACGGGTTCACAATTGTCGCGATGGAACAAGCCGTCGCCGCCCCATATTGCAGCCTACTTTTGGCTGATGCTGGTGCGCGGGTTATCAAAATTGAACGGCCAGAAGGCGATTTTGCACGTGGTTATGACAAGGGCGCGGATGGGCAAAGCGTTTGGTTCGCCTGGTTAAACCGTGGCAAACAGTCTGTTGTGATTGACTATACTACGCCGGACGGTGCCGCCCTTATGTATCGTTTAATCGCCAAGGCCGATGTGTTTTTACACAATCTCGCGCCAGATGCATTGGCGCGTCACGGGTTTTCTGATGCGGCCCTGCGCCAACATAATCCGGGTCTGATTAACTTGCAGATATCGGGCTACGGCACGGACGGTGCAGCCGCAAGCATGAAGGCCTATGACTTTCTTGTGCAGGCCGAAAGCGGCATTTGTGCGGTTACTGGCACAAAAGACCAACCTTCCAGGGTCGGCGTTTCTCTGTGTGATATTGCTACCGGACTGACGGCGTTTTCCGCTGTCTTGCGCGGCTTGTTGCAACGCAGTAAAACCGGCAAAGGCTTTGAGCTTTCGATCACCATGTTCGACGTTCTGACCGAGTGGATGAATATGCCGCTTCTTGCGCACCGGTATTTGCCAAACAAACCAGAACGCATGGGGTTAACCCATTCGCTGCTTGCGCCTTATGGTGCCTATGCTTGCAAAGACGGTAAACAGATTTTGATTGCGATACAGAACGACCGCGAGTGGGCAGGGTTTTGTCATAAGGTATTGCAGCGTTCTGATATGGCGACACACAGTGATTTTTCCAGTAACGCAGATCGGGTTGCAAATCGTGCCGTTTTGGATGCCGTGATCATTGCGGTGTTTGCGTCAAAATCCCGCACTGAACTTGCGAAAACCCTGCAAGACAGCAAAATTGCGTGGTCGAATTTCAACACGCTTGAAGATGTTGAAAACCATCTGTTTTTGCACCAGATTACAGCCAGGTTTGGCACGGCCGAAATTAAACTTGTGGACTTGCCAGTGAAAATCGATGGCCAAAGACCCACGAACGTGCCGATGTTGGGCCAGCACACCGCCGCAATCCGACAGGAGTTTGCTGAATGAGTTACGCTGTTAGTCATCCAGAAATTCGGGCCGCGATGATACGTCTTTGCGCGCGTTTTCCAAGCGCCTACTGGCAAAAAACCGACCGCGAGCAAAGCTATCCGATCGAATTTGTCACTGCTCTGACCCAGGAGGGTTATCTTGCGGCGCTCATCCCGGAAGACTTCGGCGGATCAAGCCTACCTCTTTCTGCGGCGGCTGCAATTCTTGAAGAAATTCACCGAAGTGGGGGAAATGCTGCCGCCTGTCACGCGCAGATGTACACAATGGGCACGGTGTTGCGGCATGGTTCCGATAAGCAAAAACAGCGTTGGTTGCCCGCAATTGCCGATGGCAGCCTTCGCCTTCAAGCCTTTGGCGTGACCGAACCGACCAGCGGTACAGACACCGGCGCAATCACAACTACGGCGCGTCTCGAGGGCGATACCTATATTGTGAATGGTCAGAAAATCTGGACGTCCCGGGCGGAACATTCTGATTTGATGGTGTTGCTGTGTCGAACTTCTCCGCAAGAACAGACAGGCCGAAAAACCGACGGCTTGTCTGTTCTGCTGGTTGATATGCGTGAAGTTCGCGGTAATTCGCTGACCGTCAGGCCGATCCCAACTATGATGAACCACAGCACCTGCGAGTTGTTTTTTGATGACATGCCAGTGCCCAAAGAAAACCTGATCGGCCTTGAGGGTATGGGATTTCGTTATATTCTATCGGGCATGAATGCCGAACGAATGTTGATCGCGGCTGAATGCGTGGGGGATGCCAAATGGTTCATTGAAACCGCAACGCGTTATGCAAACGAACGTCGGGTGTTTGACCGCCCGATCGGCCAAAACCAAGGTGTGCAATTTCCGATAGCCAAAGCCTATGCCCAAATGCGCGCAGCCGAACTTGCATTGGCAGAAGCTATTCGGTTGTACGAGGCTGGTGAAAATCCGGGTGAAGAAGCGAACATTGCCAAAATGCTGGCGGCCGACGCCAGTTGGGCGGCGGCGGAAATGTGTGTTCAGACACATGGCGGGTTTGGCTTTGCTCAAGAATTTGATGTGGAGCGTAAGTTCCGGGAAACGCGGCTTTATCAAGTTGCACCGATTTCGACAAACTTGATCCTAAGTTACTTGGCTGAACATGTTTTGGGTTTGCCGCGATCCTATTAGCGTCTAAAGCGCCATTTGACGCGCCGCGCGTGCCATTTTGCGCGTCGCCAGTAGCAAGTTTGTTTCACTGGTCGCAACGCCGTCTAACAACCGGATCTGGCTTAAAATTCCGTCAAGTTCTTCAAGCGAGCCTGCGCCCAATTCTACGATCAAATCCCATTTACCGTTTGTGGTGTGCAGGGCCTCAACCGCGGTCATGGCGTTAAGTTGGCGGATCACACGTTCCGTGCCGCGCCCTTGGATCCCGATCATCATCAGCCCACAAACCGGCGCGTGCGCGGCGTCGCCTTTCAATATAACGGTAAACCCTACGATATCACCCGACGCGGTCAATCTATCAAGCCGCGACTTCACGGTCGTTCGTGAAAGGCCAAGATCGGCTGCCAGTGCCGAAATACTTGCCCTACCGTCTTTTTGTAAAGCCGCCACGAATTTTTGGTCTTCGTTATCCATATTGGTCATTTTTCCTTGGCAATCTGAGTAGAATTCAAAAATTATGCGCAATTATTGCTATATATGCCACCATTAATGTCAGTTAGACGAGTTCGAACATGGTTTTGGGGTTATTAATGAGCAAACATTGCATACTTGTCGGCGCGCCAGTCGAAACAGGGGCAAGTCAGCCCGGTTGTTTGATGGGCCCAGCGTCTTATCGCACGGCGGGCCTTGCTGGAATGCTGGAAAACCTTGGCCATAAAGTACAGGATCGCGGTGATGTGGCCCCCAGAAAAGTCACGTTGCCAGCAGGCGCAATCGTTCGTGGCAAGCACCCTGAAGAAATGATCGGTTGGACGGCGGCCTTGGCTGACATTGCGCAAACCACTGCGGCAGAAGGGTTCCCGATCTTTATGGGCGGCGATCATTCACTGGCAGCGGGAACTGTTTCGGGCGTTGCGCGGCACGCCAAGACCCAAGATCGTCCGTTGTTTGTTTTGTGGTTAGATGCGCACCCAGACCTTCATTCGCCTGACACCACTGACAGTGGTAATCTGCACGGCGTGCCAGTTGCATATTTCACCGGCATGTCTGGTTTTGAACCACATTTTCCACCGCTTACCGCCAAAGTACCGATGGAAAATATCTGTATGATGGGCATTCGATCTGTTGACCCGGCTGAAAATGCCCGCTTGGTGGAAACAGCAATTGAAGTTCACGACATGCGCGCCATTGATGAAAACGGGATCGTTAAACCGTTAAGAGCGTTTCTGGATCGTGTGCGGGCTGCCAACGGTATGCTGCACCTCAGCCTTGATGTAGATTTTCTTGATCCGTCAATCGCGCCCGCCGTAGGAACGACAGTGCCAGGTGGTGCTACGTTCCGCGAGGCGCATTTGATTATGGAAACGTTGTGTGACAGCGACTTGGTCACGTCGCTTGATCTTGTTGAGCTGAACCCGTTTTTGGATGAGCGCGGTCGCACTGCTCAGTTGATGGTTGATTTAACAGCCAGTCTTTTTGGTCGTAAAGTTCTTGACCGACCCACAAAAAGGTTCTGACATGAACACACCTTCAAAATTGGCGATGGTGCCGTTCGTTAGTGTCGACCACATGATGAAGCTGGTCCACAAGATCGGCATCGAACAGTTTTTGTCTGATCTTGCGGTCTATATTGAACAGGATTTCTTGCGTTGGGATCTGTTTGATAAAACCCCGCGCGTGGCGTCGCACTCTGCCGAAGGGGTGATTGAACTGATGCCCACCAGCGATGGCGAGGTTTACGGCTTCAAATACGTAAATGGCCATCCGCAAAACACCAAGGAAGGCTTGCAGACCGTTACGGCTTTTGGTCTGCTGGCGAATGTTGGCAACGGCTATCCTGTATTACTGTCTGAAATGACAATCCTGACGGCTTTGCGTACAGCGGCGATGTCAGCCCTTGCCGCAAAATACCTTGCCCCAAAAAATGCCAAAACGATGGCGATCATCGGTAATGGCGCGCAATGCGAATTTCAAGCGACAGCGTTTAAAGCCGTGTGCGGAATAACCGAGGTTCGGCTCTACGACATTGACCCCGCTGCAACCCAAAAGGCCGCGCGAAATCTTGCCAAAAGCGGGCTGAACGTGGTTGCCTGCGACACTCCCGAAGCGGCCATAACTGGGGCGCAAATCATCACGACCTGTACCGCCGACAAGCAATATGCCACGATCCTGACCGACAACATGGTCGGCAGTGGTTTGCACATCAACGCCATCGGCGGTGATTGTCCGGGGAAAACCGAATTGCACAAAGATATCCTGTTGCGCTCGGACATCTTTGTTGAATTTCCACCGCAAACCCGCAATGAAGGGGAAATTCAGCAACTTTCGCCGGATCACGCGGTTACGGAACTATGGCAGGTATTTTCCGGCGCGGCCCAAGGTCGGCATGATCAAAATCAAATAACGTTGTTTGACAGCGTTGGTTTCGCAATCGAAGATTTTTCGGCCCTGCGCTATGTGCGGGACCAGATCATTGATTCTGACCTATTCCTCGAGCTGGATATGCTGGCCGATCCTGATGATCCACGTGACCTGTTTGGCATGGTTCAACGTGCGGCAGATGCAACAAACAAAACAAAAGGGAGCTGATGGGTTGGGCAAAGTCGATAACACAAGACTAATAGCTTGCTTTAAAACTCTTTCTGCAACAGCTTGTTCAAGCTTTCGACCCAAGCGCAATCTGCTCTGCGCGTTTCGATCAAATAAGACAAGGATAGCTGCCCATTGACTGATCGCCCTGTTGCCCTGATCGCGGATGACATCCACAAAAGCTTTGGTGACCTTGAAGTGTTGAAAGGCATTTCAATGACTGCACACGAAGGTGACGTAATTTCCATCCTTGGGTCAAGCGGTTCAGGCAAGTCGACCTTTTTGCGCTGCATTAACTTCCTTGAAACACCAGACAGCGGCCGCATTGTGCTTGAGGGCGAAGAAGTCATCGTGCGCACGGATCGTAAGGGCAAATTGTTAGGCGCAGATGCCAAACAAATTCAGCGCCTGCGTTCGCAACTTGGCTTTGTGTTCCAAAGTTTCAATCTTTGGTCCCACATGACCGTTTTGCAAAATGTTATGGAAGGCCCGGTTCAAGTTTTGGGAATTGAAAAAGCCGAGGCTGAAACCCGCGCAATGAAAACCCTGACCGAAGTGGGCATCGCTGAAAAACGCGATTCCTATCCCAGCCAGTTGTCTGGCGGCCAGCAACAACGTGTTGCTATTGCGCGCGCCTTGGCGATGGAACCTAAGGTTCTGTTGTTTGACGAACCCACATCTGCACTTGATCCTGAACTAGTGGGCGAAGTGTTGCGGGTTATCCGCCAGCTTGCAGATCAGGGTAGAACCATGATTGTTGTAACTCACGAAATGGGGTTTGCCCGCGAGGTCAGCTCCAAAGTTATTTTCCTGCACGAAGGGCGGGTCGAAGAACAAGGCCCACCTTCCCAAGTATTTGGAAACCCGAAATCAGAGCGTTGCCGGGCATTTATTGCCAGCACGCTGTGATCAATTGAAAAAAGGAAGAGGTAAAAAAATGAACTACTTAGTGAAAATCGCAGGGGTCGCTGCCCTTGCCGCTGCTTTTGCAGCAACCGCCGTATCTGCACAAACTGTGCGGATGGGAACCGAGGGTGCATACCCTCCATATAACTTCATCAATGATAACGGCGAAGTTGACGGCTTTGAAAAAGACGTGGGCGATGAGCTGTGTAAGCGCGCAGGACTTGATTGCGTTTGGGTAACAAACGATTGGGACAGCATCATTCCTAACCTTGTTTCCGGCAACTACGATACGATTATTGCTGGCATGTCGATCACAGACGAACGTGACGAAGTTATCGACTTTACTCACGAGTATTTCCCACCAGACCCATCTGCTTACGTGGCTTTGGCCGGTGCATCTATGGATGTGACCAAGGGTGTTGTTTCCGCGCAAACATCGACAATTCAGGCAGCCTATGTCGCATCATCTGGTGCTACCGTGGTTGAATTCGCAACACCTGAAGAAACCGTGGCCGCTGTGCGTTCCGGTGAAGCAGATGCTGTTTTGGCTGATTTCGCGTATCTTAACCCAATCGTCGAAGCGTCAAATGGCGAGCTGGTAATCGTTGATCAAAGTGTAATGATCGGTGGCGGCGTTGGCATGGGCATTCGCGAAAGCGACGGCGAATTGAAAGGCAAGATGAACGCAGCGATCGAAAGCATGAAAGCTGACGGCACACTTTCTGCGCTAATCGCCAAATGGTTTGATGGCCGGGTTGTAAACTACTAATCCGAGATCACTAAAACTTAAGGGTCGCCTTTCGGGGCGGCCCTTTTTAGACGGGGGCCAAATAAATGTTTGAGTACTGCGCCGATCCAAAAACCTTGGAAGGCCTGACTTGGTGGACGTGTTACGTCTCCAACGGCAAACATATGGCCTTCTATTTCAGCTTCATCACTGTGCTAAGCCTGCTATTTCTAACCGTTCCAATAATCATGGCGCTTGGTTTTTCGGGCGCGCTTGCACGCCGTTCATCAATCGCGCCGGTTCGTTGGCTGGGATTGATTTACACATCAATGGTGCGCGGTATCCCCGACATCGTCTTCTTTCTATTTGCGCTTATCGCGCTTGACCAAGGCATTGAATATCTACGACACGTGACCCTGTGCCGGGATTGGACAGAACCCGTGCGTCAAGGTAGCGATTTCATTGTGTGCGCTCAGGCTAAAATGCCGCTGGGAACATCACCGCAATGGGTGCATGAAATCTATGGCTTCTTTCTGGCGATGGTCGGTTTTGGCGTAGTGTTTGGCGCTTTTGCGGCCAATACAATTTTTGGCGCACTTGAAGCAGTACCGCGTGCGCAGCTTGAAACCGGCGTGGCTTACGGTATGTCCAAGCGCCAAATATTCAGACGCATCCAATTGCCCCAGATGTGGGTTTATGCGCTGCCCGGCCTGTCGAACCTGTGGATGATCCTAATCAAAGCGACGCCGCTTTTGTTCCTTCTTGGGGTCGAAGACATCGTTTATTGGGCGCGCGAACTTGGTGGGACAAAAACAGCGATTTTTGACTACCCACACGCGGATTGGCGACTTGGGTATTTCTTTGTTTTATTGCTGTTTTACCTTTTACTGACTTGGGTAAGCGAAAAGGTATTTGGTCGAATTACTCGGCGCGTTTCACGTGGCCAAGCTTCGATGGGCGGTGCGGTATGAGTTGCACAGAAACCATCACCGGTTATTCTTTACGCGCCATAGGGTACGGCGAACGCCTGCTGCCCAAATCAGACTTTACCCTATGCGAACATGTGGTTTTGATCGGTTCTGGCCTGATCTGGAACTTGTATTTCGCAGCCTTCGCGCTTGGCTTTGGCTTTTTTTTCGCGGTTGCTGTGGCCGTTGCACGGGCAAGTAACAAGTCACTGTTGCGCTGGCCTGCACAGGTTTTCATCTTTGTTATCCGCGGTTCCCCCTTGTTCATTCAATTTTTTATTGCTTATGAAACCTTCGTTCTGATCCCCAAAATCGCGTTTGATATCAATCTTGGGTTCATGGAAATCACCGCCGAAACTCGCTGGTTAACTAAGGCGTGGATGGGGGCGTTGATTGTTTTGTTCCTGAACACAACGGCCTATACCGCCCAGATATTCCACGGCGCTTTGCTTTCTGTACCCAAGGGAGATTTGGAAGCGGCCGACGCAATTGGCATGTCGCCAAGACGGAAATTTTTCAGAGTTGCATTCCCGTCAATGTTACGACTGGCCTGGGCGTCCTACACCAACGAAGCGATCTTTTTGTTTCATGCGACTGCGCTGGTTTTCTTTTCCAGCTTTCCCGCCTGGCAACAAAAGGGCGACGCACTTTATTATGCCAGCTATTTCGCCGACAAAACGTTCAACCCTTTCGTGCCATATCCAATCATCGCCGTCTATTTCGTTGTCTTCACGTTGATCCTGACGATGGCCTTCGGCTTGATAAACCGACGTCTAAACCGGCACTTGCGTCTGTCGCGTTAAAACGCATTGTCCTTCACTGATTCCATCGA
Source organism: Paracoccaceae bacterium (assembly GCA_047622625.1). Taxonomy (GTDB): domain Bacteria; phylum Pseudomonadota; class Alphaproteobacteria; order Rhodobacterales; family Rhodobacteraceae; genus UBA5972. The sequence goes on from JBLHMX010000041.1 coordinate 16,463, forward strand.
CACATGGGTCGAGGTGCTGCCAACATGCGGCAAGTTACTAATCGTAGCACCTAATACTTGCCGATAAACGCGGATGTTTTGCGTTCGGATTTTCAACAGATAGTCGAACGATCCAGCAATCATGTGGCATTGTTCGATCTGCGGTACATCCAGCACGGCCAGATTAAATGCGCGTAAGGCCGGTTCGGTCGTGTCTGTCAGGCGCACCTCAACAAATGCCACGTGATCCAAACTTAGCTTTATGGGGTTTAAGACTGCGCGAAAGCCAAGGATGTAACCATCTTTCTCCAACCGCCTCATACGCACCTGACAGGGGCTTTTTGACAGGCCGACCTTATTTGCAAGTTCGGTTATCGTCAGGCGCCCATCACGAGACAGAATATCAAGAATTTTCCGATCGTAGCAGTCAAGTGAGCCGTCATTTGGTTCAAAAGACATCAGTTAGCCCTCCAAGGCGCGGATAATGAGGAATTTA
>JBLHMX010000042.1:0-16886 GCA_047622625.1 Paracoccaceae bacterium
GATAAGAACATGCTGCGTTTTAAAGGCCGGGCGACGCGTGACGGCTGGGTGAAACAAGCCGCCAAACTGGCAAAAGGTGGCGCGTAGCACCGCTAGCAAAGAAATAGGATGAAAACCCCAGTGAATGCTGACAGCAACGTGAAACAAGCAAGACTTGCAGCGATTGTAATTCTTGTAACATTTCCGGTTTGGATGGGGTTTTCGTTTCTGGGTGGCAGGATGGGGTTGAACCCGTCTTATGCCATCCTTGGAGATTTGGTGGCATTGGCAGCTTTTGCCTGGTCGCTGGTGGTTTTGTATCGGGTCTGGCGCGCGCGTCAGCAGGATGAGGAATAAGAGAATGCTACAGGATCAGGACCGGATATTTACCAATCTTTACGGGATGCACGACCGAACCCTTGCAGGCGCAAAAAAGCGCGGCCATGGGGATGGCACGGCGAAGATAATCAAGACCGGCCGTGATTGGGTCGTTGACCAGATGAAAGCCTCGGGTCTGCGTGGGCGCGGCGGTGCTGGTTTTCCGACGGGATTGAAATGGTCGTTTATGCCGAAGGAAAGCGATGGTCGCCCCAGCTATTTGGTGGTTAATGCCGACGAAAGTGAACCCGGCACCTGTAAAGACCGTGAAATTATGCGCCATGATCCGCACACGCTGATCGAAGGTTGCCTGATTGCCAGTTTCGCGATGAATGCGAACGCCTGTTATATCTATATCCGCGGCGAGTTCATCCGCGAACGCGAGGCTCTGCAAGCGGCGATTGACGAATGTTATGATGCCGGATTGCTGGGCAAAAACGCCGCGAAATCCGGCTGGGACTTTGATCTTTATGTTGCCCACGGGGCCGGAGCTTATATTTGCGGCGAAGAAACCGCATTGCTAGAAAGCCTTGAAGGTAAAAAAGGCATGCCACGAATGAAGCCGCCGTTTCCGGCTGGTGCGGGGCTTTATGGGTGCCCAACCACGGTGAATAACGTTGAAAGCATCGCGGTCGTGCCAACCATTTTACGGCGCGGTCCTGATTGGTTTTCGTCGTTTGGGCGGCCAAATAACGCGGGCACAAAACTGTTCGCAATTTCCGGCCACGTGAATAATCCCTGCGTCGTTGAAGAAGCTATGTCGATCCCCTTGCAAGAACTGATCGAAAAGCATTGCGGCGGAGTGCGCGGCGGTTGGGATAATTTGAAAGCAGTAATCCCTGGTGGTGCGTCAGTGCCTTTGTTGCCTGCAGATATTTGCGCCGACGCGATCATGGATTTCGACTGGCTGCGCGATCAGCGTTCCGGCCTTGGCACGGCGGCGGTGATAGTGATGGATCAAAGCACCGATGTGATTAAAGCGATCTGGCGTTTGTCAGCCTTTTACAAACACGAAAGTTGTGGCCAATGTACGCCGTGCCGTGAAGGCACAGGCTGGATGATGCGGGTGATGGATCGCTTGGTCAAGGGCGAGGCCGAGGTTGAAGAAATTGATATGCTGTTGGATGTGACCAAACAAGTCGAAGGCCACACCATTTGCGCCCTTGGCGACGCGGCCGCTTGGCCCATTCAAGGATTGGTTCGCCATTTCCGGGATGAGATCGAGGATCGTATTAAGGCCACACAAAGGGGCCGGGTAAGTGCGGTAGCGGCGGAGTGAAATACCTTGTCTTCGCACTTGGCATAGCCGCCTTGCCAGCGATGGCTTCCGAGGAAACGGAAATGCCTGCCTTTTGGTATGATCTGATAGCTGCCGAAAATTTGGCAAGTCTCATGGCTAACGGGTGCGAGGAATTAACGTTCGACCGCTTAGTGGCTTACCGATTGCGCAACCACGCAACAAGTGAATTGGCGGATTATGGCATCCACCTAAGAACGCCAACTCTTCCGATGTCGCAGACCGGCATACAGCTTGCGTCCATACGTGTGGCTGAAGGTGTTTCACTAGGAGACAACCTCTGCGAATTTGCCCGAACGCACTTGGCGATGAAATCGGAAATAGGTTTACGACTAAAGCACGCGGGCGAATGATAAAACCCATCAATTGCAACTTAGCTGAACTCAACATCGGCCGACTTCTCGCCCCAACCCATGACCCGCGCGTCGCCGAATTCATGAACGCGTTGGATAAGATCAACGGCCTTGGCAAACGCATGCCGGGGTTTGTTTGGATGATGGAAGGCTCGGGCGAGCCGGGTAAGGGCAATACCGAAAACAACATCGGTGATGACCCGCAGTCTGTGGCGAACCTGACCGTCTGGCAAGATATTGACAGTTTGCGTGAATTTGTTTGGAACACTGTCCACAGCAAGTTTTTTGAACGCCGTCTGGAATGGTTTGAAGTTGCTGAAAAGCGTGATTTTGTGATGTGGTGGGTGCCTATCGGGCATCAACCAACACTGGGCGAAGCCTTGGAGCGACTGGAATACCTTCAAATAAACGGCGACAGTGATCACGTGTTCGGCTGGTCATATTTGAAAGAGGCGTCTTAGGGTCTGGTGTGTGAAAACCGCCGACTTTCAGTTCGATTTAGCGACGTTATTGCATAACATTGGGACTGATCCCTATATCAGGTGTATATTTTGTTTGGGAAAGCTCAGTCGATGAATTCAGGACTTAAGAAGATAACAGTTGGCCTTGCTGCGCTGGCAGCAATGGCAGTCAGTGCAAATGCCGCATTGATCAAAGACGATGCAGAAGTGTTCGCGCGATTGCTGACCACTGCCGTCGCTAACGAAATTCGTGACAATTGCGATACGATTGAAGCCCGCAAAATAAAAGCCACTCTATACGTGCTGGGCATTGTTTCGTATGCCAAGAAACAAGGGTTTTCGATGGCTGAGATTGAGGCCTATAAAGACAACCCAGATGAGCAGGCTCGATTACGCCGCGAAGGATATGCCTATTTGGATGGGCATGGTGTCGACCGCGAAGCGGGTACCGGATATTGCGAATTGGGCGTTGCCGAAATGGCTGCCAAAAGCCCAATTGGGAAGATATTGAAGCCAGCGAACTAGGCTGATATCGCGCGACCAGTCGCCGAATATTGCGTGTAAATATGTGTGCCCGGTCTTGCCACCGTTAGCTGCACCAGGCGAGTGGCCGTCTTGACCAACATTAATCACAATAGTTCGACGCCATAGACGTGCAGATCATTACCCATTTTGCAGCGAAAAATCGCTGAAAACGCGGGATTCGGTATGTTAATCTGCGTAGGGTAAAGGTAAGAATGATGCTTGTAGGGTTGCGCGCCCGGCAAGCGGAGTTACGGAACATGTCTGACCTAAAAACAATCATCATCGATGGCGCCGAAGTTTCGGTCGATCCGGCCATGACGCTGTTACAAGCTTGTGAAGTGGCGGGTGTCGAAGTTCCCCGTTTTTGTTATCATGAACGCCTGTCGATAGCTGGCAATTGCCGCATGTGTCTGGTCGAAGTTGTCGGTGGCCCACCCAAACCTGCTGCGTCTTGCGCGATGCAGGTGCGCGATTTACGTCCGGGTCCCGAAGGTCAGCCACCAGTTGTCAAAACCAATTCACCCATGGTCAAAAAGGCCCGCGAAGGTGTGATGGAATTCATGCTGATTAACCACCCACTTGATTGCCCGATTTGCGATCAAGGTGGGGAATGTGATTTGCAGGATCAGGCGATCGCTTACGGCATCGACGCCAGCCGGTACCACGAGAAAAAGCGCATTGTTGACGATCTTGATTTGGGACCATTGGTGTCAACCTGCATGACCCGCTGCATTTCCTGCACGCGCTGTGTGCGCTTCACCAGCGAAGTCGCTGGCATCAATCAGATGGGCCAGACGGGGCGAGGCGAAGATGCGGAAATCGTTTCTTATCTGAACCAGACATTAGACAGCAATCTGCAAGGCAACATCATTGATTTATGCCCTGTTGGGGCGCTGACCAGCAAGCCTTATGCCTTTACGGCACGGCCTTGGGAGCTGAAGAAAACCGAAAGCATTGATGTGATGGATGGCCTTGGCGCCAACATTCGCATTGATACGAAGGGGCGCGAAGTGATGCGCATTCAGCCAACCAACCATGACGGTGTGAATGAGGAATGGATTTCCGACAAGTCGCGTTTCGTTTGGGATGGCTTGCGCCGCCAACGGTTGGATCAGCCTTATGTGCGTGTAGACGGCAAGTTGAAACCAGCCAGCTGGGATGAGGCACTGAAAACCGCGGCGACCGCGATGCGGGGCAAAAAGATTGCAGCCCTTGCTGGTGATCTGGTTTCAGTTGAAGCGATGTTCGCGTTAAAGGAATTGATTGAAGGTCTGGGTGGCAATGTTGAGTGCCGTGTGGACAATGCCAATCTACCTGCTGGTAATCGGTCAGGCTATGTTGGCACGGCCAGTATTGCCGATATTGACAACGCCCAGATGATTCAATTGATCGGCACAAACCCGCGCGAAGAAAGTCCGGTTCTGAACGCCCGTATTCGCCGTGCTTGGATCAATGGCGCAACTGTAGGCTCGCTTGGGCAGTCAGCTGATTTGACATATGACGTGGTACAGGTTGGCGATGACACCACTGCGTTGGCTGACTTGTCCAGCAAAGATGTGGGCGCAGTTAAGGATATGAACTCGCTTGTAATTATTGGAATAGGCGCGCTTGTAGGGCCAAACGGACCTGCCATTTTGGGCCATGCGATGAAGCTGGTTGAAAATACAAAGTCGAAGTTCATGGTGCTGCATGACGCGGCGGCGCGTGTAGGTGGCATGGATATTGGCTTTGTCACCGACGGCGGTATGTCGACGGCCTTGAAAGATGCCGAGGTTGTTTACAATCTTGGTGCCGACGAAATTGATATTCTGGATGGCCCGTTTGTGATTTACCAGGGCTCCCACGGTGATCGTGGTGCGCATCGGGCCGATGTGATATTGCCGGGCGCTGCTTACACCGAAGAGGGTGGTCTGTTTGTGAATACCGAAGGGCGGCCACAGATTGCTCGTCGTGCCGGTTTCCCACCGGGTGAAGCTAAGGAAAACTGGGCAATTTTGCGGGCGCTGTCGGGCGAACTTAGCGCGGTGTTGCCTTATGATACGCAAGCTGGATTGCGAGGCGCGATCGTCGCGACCCATCCACATTTAGGTGAAGTCGACGCTGTATCGTCCAACAGCTGGCAGGCCGAACCAGTGAAACGCATGACGTCGAGCAAAATTCACGCAAAAGGCGGGGATTTCTACCTAAGCAATCCGATTGCGCGGGCGTCTACTGTGATGGCTGAACTTTCGTCTTCGACGCAGACGCGCAAAACACAGATCGCGGCGGAATAAGTCAATGCACCAAGCCTTCATCAACTCTGGCCTATCGCTTGCCCTTTTGGGCGGGCTGGCCGGATGTGAAGAAGGGTTCAGTTTTGGCGGGCAAAAAAATATGGGTTTTACGCCGGAATATCTAAAAATCGAAACCCGTCTGTTAGATGACGATTTGGTCAGCTTTCAAGTTGAAATGAAGGGTGCGCGGACAAAGGCCGATGTCGCGGATTACGCGAAATGCGCGGCCGCGCAATATGCGCTGATCCGTGGGTTCGGATTTGCCCGTCATGTTCGCACTAAAGTAGAAGAAAGCGATGGTATTTTTAGCGGCGATGCGGTTTATACCGTGTCAGCGGCCTTGCCACAGGGCTTGCTGACGCTGGACGCCGAAGTTGTCGTTGATAATTGCAAAGACGACGAGATACCCACGATATGAGCGGGACTTTGGCAGGACGACTAAGGAAGAAACCAGTATGTTAGAGTTTTTCTTTGAACACCCTTTCGGGATTTTTCTGTTCATCCTTGGCCAATGCCTGTTGGTGACAATCCTTTTGCTGATTTCACTGGCGTTTTTGATGTACGGCGACCGAAAAATCTGGGCGGCTGTGCAGATGCGCAAAGGGCCGAACGTGGTTGGCTTGTTTGGTCTGCTTCAAAGCTTTGCCGATTTCATCAAATATATCGTTAAAGAAGTGGTCGTGCCTGCTGGTGCTGACAAAGTGGTATTTTTCTTGGCCCCGATGGTTGCTTTTGTGCTGGCGGTCATCAGTTGGGCCGTGGTGCCTTGGGCTGATGGATGGGTAATCGCCAACCTAAACGTCGGAATTCTTTACATTTTTGCCATATCTTCGCTTGAAGTTTATGGCGTGATTATGGGCGGCTGGGCCTCTAATTCCAAGTACGCTTTTCTTGGAAGCCTTCGGTCGGCTGCACAGATGATCTCTTACGAAGTCTCTATTGGCTTCATCATTGTTGGTGTTTTGATCTCAACCGGATCATTGAACTTAACAGAAATTGTACGCGCGCAAGACGGCGCTTATGGCGCGTTCAATTGGTATTGGTTGCCGCATTTTCCGATGGTGTTTTTGTTCTTTATTTCGGCATTGGCCGAAACCAACCGACCACCGTTCGACCTGCCAGAAGCAGAGTCCGAATTGGTAGCAGGCTATCAGGTTGAATATTCTTCGACACCATTTTTGTTGTACATGATCGGCGAGCTTATGGCCGTCGTGCTGATGTGCGCTTTGATCACCATCTTGTTTTTCGGCGGCTGGTTGTCGCCAGTGCCGGGCCTGCCAGATGGGATATTGTGGATGATCGGCAAGATGCTGTTTTTCTTCTTCATCTTCTCGATGGTCAAGGCGATCACGCCGCGCTACCGCTATGACCAGTTAATGCGTCTGGGTTGGAAAGTATTCCTGCCGATGTCGCTGGGTTGGGTCGTTTTGGTGGCTTTTGCGGCGCAATACGGATTGTTCGGCGGCGCCTATGCCCGCTGGGCTGTAGGGGGCTGATCTTATGACACAAATCGACTGGAAACGCGCAACGAAGTACATGTTGCTTTGGGATTTCGCCATTGGCTTTAAACTGGGGCTAAAGTATTTTTTCAGCCCGAAAGCAACGCTGAACTACCCACATGAAAAAGGGCCGCTTAGCCCACGCTTTCGCGGCGAACATGCTCTGCGCCGGTATCCCGACGGTGAAGAACGCTGCATTGCTTGTAAATTGTGCGAGGCAGTCTGCCCGGCCCAGGCCATCACAATTGATGCTGAACCACACGATGACGGCACGCGCCGCACTACGCGGTATGACATCGACATGACCAAATGCATTTATTGCGGGTTCTGCCAAGAGGCGTGTCCGGTGGACGCCATCGTCGAAGGGCCGAATTTTGAATTTGCGACCGAAACGCGCGAAGAATTGTTTTACGACAAGGACCGCTTACTGGCCAATGGCGACCGTTGGGAAGCCGAGATTGCCAAGAACATGGAACTGGATGCGCCTTATCGCTAAGGCATAGGAGATAACGAAATGACCATAACCGCTTTGGCATTTTACCTGTTTGCGTTAACCACCGTGACGTCCGGATTTCTGGTCGTGATTTCGCGCAATCCAGTGCATTCTGTGTTGTGGTTGATCCTCGCGTTTTTCAGTTCGGCTGGCTTGTTCGTGCTGTTGGGCGCAGAATTTGTCGCGATGTTGCTGGTCATTGTCTATGTTGGCGCAGTTGCGGTGTTATTCCTGTTTGTCGTCATGATGTTGGACGTGGATTTTTCCACCTTGCGCGGCGGCATGGCGCAATATCTACCGATGGGATTGCTGATCGGCGTTGTTTTGTTGGTTGAACTGGGCTTGGTTTTCAGCAATTGGGCATTTTCGCCAGGTGCCGAAGCCGCGCGAGCAGCAGTAACACCCGCGATTGAAGATACACATAATACCGTGGCCTTGGGCCAGCTGATTTACACACAATATATCTACCTGTTCCAAGCCTCGGGCCTGATCTTGCTGGTCGCCATGATCGGTGCAATTGTGCTGACAATGCGCCACCGCACGGACGTGAAGCGCCAAGATGTACATGCACAGATGCATCGTGATCCGGCGAAGGCGATGGAGTTGAAGGACGTGAAACCGGGGCAGGGGTTGTGAGGATGCGTATTAATCTGGTGCTTCCGACAGTTGCCGCTGTTCTTTGCTCGTGCGCGTTGGCGCTAAGTGCTGATGATTGTGCTTTTGTGTACATACATCATTCTGACCCAATTCCCTCAGATTTCGGCAAAGGCCACACCATTACGTTTCCCAATCACGTTGGTTACCATAATCCAAGCGATTACTGGGGAGTGGATAAAGTTAGAATTGACTCATGTGAATCTGGTGAGGGTTTACTTGTGACTATGACTGCAAGAGACGGAACCGGAAAATATGTTTTCAACAAATCAATTCGCTTTAAAAAGATTGTTGATTTCGTTGGCACTCTCGAAAGTGACAAAATCATTAGTACCTTGGTCAATAAAGCCAATTCGTTCCGGTTGCCAGCTAAACGCTGGGTCTCACAAAATGAAACATGCGGCTGCCAGGTATTTTACCCAAAATTACGCGGCGACAAAAAACGATATAAGGCAAGCACATGATCGGCTTAGAACACTACCTTACTGTCGCCGCCTTCCTGTTTGTCACAGGCATATTCGGCATCTTCCTCAATCGCAAAAACGTCATCGTCATTCTGATGTCGGTGGAATTGATGCTGCTGGCGGTGAATATCAATCTGGTTTCGTTCTCGTCCTTTCTGGGTGACATGGTCGGGCAGGTGTTCACGCTGTTTGTGTTGACAGTTGCGGCGGCCGAAGCGGCGATTGGGTTGGCCATACTAGTTTGTTTCTTCCGCACATCAGGCACGATTGCGGTTGAAGATATTAATGTGATGAAGGGTTAAGACCGATGGAAACCATCATCCTTTTTGCCCCCCTTGTGGGTGCACTAATAGCAGGCTTTGGCCACAGAATAATCGGCGAACGCGCCGCGATGAATGTGTCGACTGGATTTTTGTTCTTGGCCGCGGCCCTTAGCTGGGTGGTGTTTCTAACTTATGATGGCCAGATGCAGCAAATTCCGATCCTGCGTTGGGTCGAAAGCGGCAGCCTTTCTGCGGATTGGGCTATCAGGCTGGATCGGTTAACGACAATCATGCTGGTGGTGGTGACAACAGTTTCCAGCCTCGTGCATCTATATTCCTTTGGTTACATGGACAAAGATCCACAATGGAAAGAAGGCGAAAGCTATAAGCCGCGTTTCTTTGCCTATTTGTCGTTCTTTACTTTTGCCATGTTGATGCTGGTGACCAGCGATAATCTTTTGCAGATGTTCTTCGGCTGGGAAGGCGTTGGCGTTGCCAGTTATCTGTTGATCGGGTTTTATTACCGCAAGCCCACTGCCAACGCCGCCGCGATCAAGGCGTTTGTAGTTAACCGTGTTGGCGATTTTGGCTTTGCCTTGGGCATTTTCGGTTTGTTTTTTATGGTCGACAGCATCCAGTTCACGGATGTGTTCGCCCAAGGGCATCATCTTTCCGAAGTGAAGATGCACTTCCTTTACATGGAAATCAGCGCGATTGAGCTGCTGACCTTCCTGTTGTTTATCGGCGCGATGGGCAAATCGGCGCAATTGTTCCTGCACACATGGCTGCCTGATGCGATGGAAGGCCCGACACCTGTGTCGGCCCTGATCCACGCCGCTACGATGGTAACGGCGGGCGTTTTCCTTGTCTGTCGGATGTCGCCCTTGTTTGAATATGCTCCTGGTACGTTGATGTTTGTCACCGTAATCGGTGCGGTCACAGCGTTCGTCGCGGCAACTATCGGTCTTGTGCAAAACGATATCAAACGCGTGATCGCGTATTCTACAATGTCCCAACTTGGCTATATGTTTGCCGCCGCTGGTGTCGGTGTTTACCAAGCCGCAATGTTCCATTTGTTCACCCACGCGGCGTTTAAGGCAATGTTGTTCCTAGGTGCTGGCTCGGTCATTCATGCGATGCACCACGAGCAAGACATGCGCAACTATGGTGGCTTACGCAAAAAGATCCCCGTGACGTTCTGGGCAATGATGATCGGCACATTGGCGATCACCGGCGTTGGTATTCCAAGCACCATTATGAAGTTGGGTGAAACACCAATTGGTTTTGCCGGCTTCCTGTCAAAAGACGCGATTATCGAAAGCACATTTGCGGCGGGTTCAGATGTTGGCCAATTCGCTTTTGTCCTGCTTGTGGCTGCGGCCTTGATGACGGCGTTTTACAGCTGGCGGCTGATGTTCCTAACGTTTTACGGCAAACCGCGCGGCGACAAGCACACCCATGAGCACGCCCACGAAAGCCCGAACACTATGTTGATCCCTCTGGTGGTTCTGATGGTTGGTTCAGTGTTGGCAGGTATGGTTTTCTATAGCGATTTCTTTGGTCACGATGTTGCCGATTTCTTTGGTGCCTCGGTCTACAATAACCACGATACCAACACTGTGCTGCACGACGCGCATGGTGTTCCGGCTTGGGTGATCTGGGCACCTTTCGTGGCAATGGTTGTGGGCTTTGTGACAGCTTACGTTTTTTATATCCGAAAGCCTGGCATTCCCGCAGCTTTGGCAGGGCAGTTTGACTTCCTTTATCGCCTATTCCTAAACAAATGGTATTTCGATGAAGTTTATGATTTTGTCTTTGTTCGCGGGGCCAAATGGCTGGGCCACTTCCTTTGGAAAAAGGGCGATGGCAACGTGATTGACGGCTCGATCAACGGTGTGGCTATGGGCATAATTCCATTCTTCACGCGCCTCGTAGGCAGGGCCCAATCCGGATATCTATTTCATTACGCGCTAGGCATGGTGCTAGGCATCGTCGCGCTGATAACCTGGATGTCGATAAGCGGAGGAGCCAACTAATGGAAAACCTTCTGTCGATTGTCATTTTCCTACCACTAATTGCAGCCGCCATATTAGCCATTTTTTTACGCGGTGAAGACGCCGCTGCCCAACGGGCTGCCAAGTGGTTGGCACTTGCGGCAACCTCGGCTACGTTTCTAATTTCCATCGCCATTTACGCCCAATTTGATCCTGTGGATACGGGCTTTCAGATGGTCGAAGAACATGACTGGCTTGGTGGGCTGAAATACAAAATGGGTGTCGATGGTATTTCGATCCTTTTTGTGATGTTAACCACATTTTTGATGCCACTGGTCATTGGTGCAAGTTGGAACGTAACAGACCGGGTCAAAGAATACATGATCGCGTTTCTGGTGTTAGAAACACTTATGATTGCAGTGTTCTGTGCGCTAGATTTGATCCTGTTTTATGTCGTGTTCGAGGCCGGATTGATCCCAATGTTCCTGATCGTTGGCATCTGGGGCGGCAAGGATCGCATTTATGCTGCCTTCAAGTTCTTCCTTTATACACTGCTTGGTTCTGTTCTGATGCTTGTTGCGATGATCGCAATGTATGTCGATGCGGGCACAACTGATATACCAACATTGCTGACACATGAATTTTCACATTCCACGATTTCAGTACTTGGTTGGCAGATCGTTGGTGGTGCACAAACCCTGATGTTCCTTGCGTTCTTTGCCAGCTTCGCGGTCAAGATGCCGATGTGGCCCGTGCATACGTGGCTGCCAGACGCCCACGTTCAGGCGCCAACGGCGGGTTCCGTGGTTTTGGCCGCAATCCTGCTTAAGATGGGCGGTTATGGATTTATCCGGTTCAGCCTGCCAATGTTCCCTGTTGGGGCCGAGCTGTTAAGCGGCTTTGTTCTGTGGCTTAGCGTCATCGCCATTGTTTACACGTCGTTGGTGGCGTTGATGCAAGAAGATATGAAAAAGCTAATAGCCTATTCATCGGTCGCGCATATGGGTTTTGTTACGATGGGGATTTTTGCTTTTAACCAGCAGGGTCTCGACGGCGCTATATTCCAGATGATTTCCCACGGTTTCATTTCGGGCGCATTATTTCTAAGCGTTGGGGTCATTTATGACCGCATGCACACCCGCGATATTGCCGCTTACGGAGGCTTGGTCGTGCGTATGCCCGCGTTCGCGTTGATCTTTATGTTATTCACGATGGCCAACGTTGGCTTGCCAGGCACCAGCGGGTTTGTCGGTGAATTCCTTACGTTGGTCGGTATTTTTCAGGTCAACACATGGATCGCTTTCGTGGCGACTTCTGGTGTGATCTTGTCAGCGGGTTATGCCCTTTGGCTGTATCGCCGGGTCATTCTTGGTGACTTGATTAAGGAAAGCCTGAAATCGATTACCGACATGACTGCGCGCGAGAAATGGATCATGGCACCATTGGTGGTTATGACGATCCTGTTGGGGATCTACCCCGCTTTAGTACTGGATATCATTGGCCCTTCTGTCAGTGCTTTGGTGCATGATCTTGAACCCACGCTCGAGGCCGCACGCGGCGTCGCTGTTGCATCGCATTAAGGATAGAAACGATGATTACGAACGATCTGAACACTGTCCTGCCCGAGATAGTTCTTGCTGTTTTTGCTATGGCGGCCCTGATGTGGTCGGTATATCGCGGCAAAGATGCTGAAGCTCCGATGCTGTTTTGGCTGACACCGATGGTGCTGGCTGGGCTTGGCCTGTGGATCGGATTTCAGCCTGAAGGGACAAAAACCGCTTTCGATGGCGCGTTTATTTCAGACGGTTATGCGCGGTTTGCTAAAGTGATGATCTTGTTTTCGGCGGCTGTTATCCTGATGTTAAGTCAGGAATATATGAAAAAGCACAAGCTTTTGAAGTTTGAGTTCCCTATTCTGATTTCGCTGGCTGTTGTCGGCATGATGATGATGGTATCTGCAGGAGATTTGATGAGCCTTTACATGGGTTTAGAGCTTCAATCACTGTCGCTTTATGTCATTGCAGCCTTCCGTCGCGACAGCGCGAAATCGACCGAAGCTGGGTTGAAGTATTTCGTGTTGGGCGCGTTGTCTTCTGGTTTGTTATTATATGGCGCATCACTGATTTATGGTTATGCGGGCACGACAACGTTCGCCGGTATTACTGATGCAGTCGGTCAAGACGGGTTAAACTTAGGCCTGTTGGTCGGTTTGGTTTTCTTGATGACAGGTCTGGCATTCAAGGTTTCTGCCGTACCGTTTCACATGTGGACGCCGGATGTTTACGAAGGCTCGCCCACACCTGTTACTGCATTTTTTGCCACAGCCCCAAAGGTTGCGGCGATGGGTCTGTTTGGCCGTGTGATGTTTGATGCCTTTGGTGGGGCGACCGCCGATTGGAGCCAGATCATTGCTCTTTTATCCGTCTTGTCGATGTTTTTGGGCGCGATTGCCGCCATTGGCCAGACCAACATCAAGCGCCTGATGGCCTATAGCTCGATCAGCCACATGGGGTTTGCCTTGATGGGGCTGGCGTCGGGCACTGAACAGGGTGTTCAGTCGATGCTGATTTATTTGGCGATCTATGTCACCATGAATGTCGGTGTATTCGCTTTCATCCTAAACATGGAAAAAGACGGCCAAGCGGTGACGGATATCGCGTCGCTTAACCTTTATTCCAAAGTCGAACCCCTACGGGCCGCGGCATTAATGGTGCTGATGTTCAGCCTTGCGGGTATTCCACCGCTGGTGGGCTTTTTCGGTAAGTTCTATGTGCTGCAAGCCGCCGTAAACGCCGATCTGTTTTGGTTGGCAATCGGTGGGGTGATCGCCTCGGTTATTGGCGCGTTCTATTATTTGCGCATCATTTACCTGATGTATTTCGGTGAAGCGCGGGATGCGCTGGACGGCACGATGCCCGCCAGCCATTGGGCGGCATTGATGGGCTCGGCCTTTGTCATGCTGGTAGGGGTGGTTAACCTGTTTGGCGTTGAAAGCCTTGCTGGCGCGGCCGCAGCGACATTGCTTAAATAGCATGCAAAGCTGGCCCCAAGGCGTTCAAAGCCGGGTCTTTGAAACAATCGACAGCACAATGGCAGAAGCGGCGAGAGTTGCGCCGGATCTGACTGGTCCGACATGGATTTTTTCGCATGAACAAACCGCGGGTCGTGGTCGGCGTGGTCGCGATTGGGTGCAACCTAACGGCAATTTTTCGGCAACTTTGGTCTGGCAACCCGCGGGTGATGTCGACAATCGCGCCCTGCGATCCTTTGTCGCCGCGCTGGCGCTGCGCGAGGCATTTGTCGCCGCAACGGGTCGCGAAATAGGGTTTGCGCTTAAGTGGCCCAATGACGTATTGCTAAACGGCGGCAAAGTTGCGGGTATTTTGCTGGAAAGCATTGGCGATCACCTAGCCGTTGGTATCGGTGTTAATTTGGTCGCAGCCCCCCCACTTGATCAGGTTGAGGCAGGCGCGGTCCCGCCTGTTAGTCTGTTGTCCGAGATCGGGTTTAAAGTGGAGCCGCAAGAATTTCTGACCCAGCTTGCAGCCGCCTTTGCGCGTTTTGAATTACAGTTTACGACCTATGGGTTTGCGCCGATACGCGCCGCTTGGTTGGAACACGCAGCGCGACTGGGCGAAGTGATAACTGCAAAGACAATTCAAAGTGAAATCACAGGCACATTTCAAACAGTGGACGAACAGGGTCTGCTTGTTCTAAAAGCCGCTGACGGCATCCACCGAATTGCCGCTGCGGATGTGTTTTTTGACACAGCGCGTTGAAACGAAAGGGTTAAAAATGCTTTTGGCCATTGATGTCGGCAATACCAACACGGTTTTTGCTATTCATGACGGGAAAAAATTCATTGCCGATTGGCGCTGCGCGACCGAACATCAGCGCACAGCCGATGAGTATTGGGTGTGGCTTAATACGTTGATGACACTACAAAAAATTGATGTTGATATAGGCGAGGTGATTGTTTCATCGGTGGTTCCGCAGGTAGTTTTTAACCTGCGTTTGCTGTCTGACCGCTATTTCAACACACGCCCCCTAGTGGTTGGCAGGTCTGATTGCGACTTGCCCGTCGACGTGCGCGTTGATGCGGATACTCAAGTCGGCGCGGATCGGTTGGTGAACACGGTTGGTGCGTTTAATCAATATGGCGGCGATCTGATTATCGTTGATTTTGGCACGGCTACGACCTTTGATGTGGTCGCAAGCGACGGGGCTTATATTGGAGGTGTAATTGCGCCGGGCGTGAACCTTTCGGTTAAGGCCTTGCATGAAGCAGCGGCTGCCTTGCCACATGTAGACGCTACCAAACCACAAGCGGCCATCGGCACCAACACAGTGGCCTGCATGCAATCCGGTATTTACTGGGGTTACGTGGGCCTGATCCAAGGCATCAACCGTGAAATCAAGGCTGAACGCGATCGGCCAATGAAAGTGATCGCAACCGGTGGCCTGGCGACCCTTTTTGATCAGGAACCGGGCTTGTTTGACCAAGTGGATGGAGAATTAACCATGTCTGGGTTGGTCGATATTAACGTATTTAATCGAAAGGCCAGTTAGATGGCACAAGAACGGCTGATTTACCTACCGCTTGGCGGGGCCGGTGAAATTGGAATGAACACCTATGTCTATGGATATGGGGTTGGAGGATCCGAGCGCTACATTCTGGTTGATCTGGGCGTTACTTTCCCAGACATGGATGGCTCACCTGGTGTAAACCTGATTATGGCCGATGTCGCATGGCTTGAAGAACGGCGTGACCGGATTGAGGCGATTTTCATAACGCACGCCCACGAAGATCATATTGGGGCGCTGGGAATTCTGCACGGTCGCTTGAACGTACCGGTTTATGCCCGGCCCTTTACTGCCGCGATTGCGCATTTGAAGATGGAAGAACACGGTCGCGATCTGGATGCGATCATTGAAGTTGAAACCTATCCCGCAGCCATTGAGGCCGGACCATTTTCGGTCTCATTCCTGCCGATTTCACATTCTATCCCAGAAAGTGCGGCGCTTGTCATTGACACGCCTGCGGGACGGATTGTGCATACGGGTGATTTCAAATTAGACAAGTCTCCCCTTGTGGGCGAGGCGTTTGATCCCGCTTTGTGGAAGTCTGTTGCCAAAGGTGGCATCAAAGCGCTGGTCTGTGACAGCACAAACATCTTTTCGCCCGAAGCAGGCCGATCTGAATCCACACTGGTTGGGCCGATTGCCGATCTGATCCGACCACGTAAAGGATTGGTTGTGGCCACGACATTTGCGTCAAACGTTGCGCGCCTAAAGACATTGGCACAGGCGGGTGTTGACGCGGGTCGTTCCATAGTTGTGATGGGTCGCGCGATGAAACGGATGATTGCGGTGGCGCAAGCCACGGGCGTTTTGACTGATTTCCCACCGACCGTACCGCAAGAAAACTGGAGCGAAGTCCCTCGAGACAGTATGATGATTTTGGTTACGGGTAGCCAAGGCGAACGTCGCGCGGGTTCAGCACAGATGGCAAACGGTAAATACAACGGTGTAGTATTGCGGGAAGGGGATACATTTTTGTTTTCGTCCAAGACAATTCCAGGAAATGAGCTTCCTGTCGCGAGAATTGTCAATAAATTCAGCGAGATAGGTGTTGATGTCATTGATGACAATGGGGGTATGTACCATGTATCAGGCCACGCTAACCGACCTGACATTGAGGCGATGCATGTTCTAATGCAACCTCAAATACTGATTCCGATGCACGGTGAACATCGTCATCTTCGCGAACACGCGCGCTTGGGCACAGCTAAAGGAATCGCATCAATTGTTGCACCCAATGGATCGATGGTCGAACTAACAGGTAACAAGCCAAAGATCGTTGAACATATTGAAACCGGGCGTACCTATCTGGATGGCAATGTACTCGTCGGCGCATTGGACGGTGTCGTTCGCGATCGAATTCGTATGGCTTTGAACGGCCATGTTTTGGTCGGACTGATCATTGACGAAGACGATGAACCACTTGGTGGCGCTTGGGTCGAAACCAACGGTTTGCCCGAGCCAGCAGGCCATCATTCGTTGGCTGGGCTAATGGAAGAGGGCATTGAGTATCAATTGACACGTGCCAAATCCAAAGTCTTTTTGTCAGATGATGCATTAGAAGAATTGATCCGCCGCGCGGTGCGCAAAATCGGCCAAGATACGATCGGCAAAAAGCCCGAGGTAAAAGTGATGATAAACAGGCTGGTTGGCGCGTAAGCCAAAACTCGGT
>JBLHMX010000043.1:0-16744 GCA_047622625.1 Paracoccaceae bacterium
GGAAAATCCAGCTTGATATCGACGAGGCAGCGCAAACCTGGCTGGCCGATCAGGGCTATGACCCGATTTACGGTGCGCGACCCCTAAAACGTGTGATCCAGAAAGCCTTGCAAGACCCATTGGCTGAACTTCTGTTGGGTGGCAAAGTGCTGGACGGGGCCGAAGTCGAGGTCACGGTTGACGGTGCTGGTCTAGTGATCGATGGCATTGGTAACGGCGATCAACCGCCGGAAGGCGTGCCGCTGCAATAAAAGGGCAGTTACGAAACCATAGAAATATCATTGCGCGGCCCGTTCGGGCAATGATCTTGCCGACGATGGACAGCAGAAACTGCTTGCAGCCAAGCGTGATTGAAGTTCTTCTAGATACAGTCAGTGTTATTAGGAGCAATTGAATGACGGAAAGTTCTGAAAAAATAGAAAAGATGGCCGCCGAATATTCAGCAGCATGGAGCTCGGGCAACGCAGCCGCGGTTGCATCGCATTATGCTTCGGACGGCAGGATAACCATTAATCGCGGCGACGCGATTGTTGGCACATTGGCCGTCACTGAAATGGCAGCCGAATTTTATTCAGAATTTCCTGATCTTGTCGTGAAATGCGATGAGATCCGCAGCTCGGGCAACCATGCAATTTTTATTTGGACGCTTGAAGGTCATCACAGCGAGACCAAGAATTTTGTCAGCGTCCCAGGTTGGGAAGAATGGGAACTTAACGACGATCTGAAAGTCGTATCATCACTTGGTTGGTTTGACGCAGAAGAATACGACCGCCAAATCGCCGAAGGTATTTAAGGAACAGCCGTGCAAGAATCCCACTATCAACTGATCGGCTTGATCGGGTTTATCATAGCTGGCATACTGTTTATCATTGTTGGAATGCGCGCAGACGACATGCTGACAGTGATAGCCAGTTTGATCTGGATACTTTCCTGCCTCATATGGATGGTTCCACTGATAAGACGCAAGTGACTATTTCTGGCCACCGCGCTGCTTACTCTACCGACATACAGATGTATTTCATTTCAAGGTAATCTTCGGTGCCGTGGCTTGATCCTTCGCGCCCCTGTCCCGATTGTTTGACCCCACCAAATGGCGCAACTTCCGTTGAAATCAGGCCGGTGTTAATGCCAACCATGCCGTATTCTAAGGCTTCGGCCACGCGATATACGCGGCTTAGATCGTTGGCGTAGAAATAGGACGCCAAACCAAAGATCGTGTCGTTGGCCTGGGCGATCACATCCGCCTCGTTTTCAAACCGAAATAGAGGGGCGACCGGGCCAAAGGTTTCGTCGTTTGTGACCATCATGTCTGACGTTACATTGGTCAAAATGGTCGGCTCAAAAAACGTGCCACCAAGTGCGTGTCGTTTACCGCCTGCCAAAAGCGTCGCACCTTTGCCAACAGCATCGGCGATGTGTTCCTGGACCTTGGTAACAGCATCTTCCGTAATTAGTGGCCCAGTGGTCACACCATCTTCAAACCCGTCACCCACATTCATTTTCGCAACGGCAGCGGCCAGTTTTTCGGCGAAAGCGTCATAAACAGCGCTTTGCACGTAGATCCGATTGGCGCAGACACATGTTTGACCATTATTGCGGTATTTTGAGATCATCGCCCCTTCGACCGCCTTATCAAGATCGGCATCATCAAACACAATAAACGGGGCATTGCCGCCAAGTTCCATGCTGGTTTTCATCACTTGATCGGCAGCCTGACGCATTAGAATACGACCAACTTCCGTGGATCCGGTGAAAGTAAGTTTACGCACTGTGTGGTTTTCGCAAAACTCTTTTCCGACTTCGCGGGATTTTGTCGACGGAACCACGGAAAATACACCTTTTGGCACGCCAGCGCGTTCGGCAAGGACTGCCATCGCAAGGGCCGATAAAGGCGTTTCCGATGCGGGTCTTGCGATAAATGTACATCCAACGGCCAAGGCCGGGGCTACTTTGCGCGCAATCATCGCGTTTGGAAAATTCCAAGGTGTGATCGAGGCGACAACGCCCACAGGTTGCTTGATAACCGTAATACGTTTGTCGCGCTGATGGCCGGGAATAGTTTCACCATAAGTACGCTTTGCTTCTTCGCCGAACCATTCAACAAAACTGGCCCCGTATAGAATTTCGCCTTTGGCTTCTGCTAGTGGTTTACCCATTTCCGCTGTCAGGATCGCCGCCAGATCATCAGCGTTTTCGACCATCAGATCATACCATTTACGCAAGATCGCTGCGCGTTCTTTACCTGTTTGGGCTGCCCAGGGTTTCTGCGCAATGCGCGCAGCTTCAATTGCGCGACTTACTTCAGCCACGCCCATATCCGCGATTTCGCATATAACATCACCGCGCGCTGGGTTGGACACAGCAAAGGTTGCCCCATCGTCGGCCATAATCCATTCGCCTGCGACAAAAGCCTTGGTCGATAGCAACGTAGGATCAGTTAATTGGGCAACGAGGTTTGTGGCGACTGACATTGGGACACTCTTTTCAAAATGGGGATTTGATCAAATCTGATCTTTCACAAATCGCTTTTCTTCGCAAGGGCAAGCGGCGATAGTCTTTGGTAAGGGGAATGCACATGAAAGATATCGACTGGGACGACACCTATGCCAACGGCGCCTATATTGCCGACGCCGAAGGGTATCCGCCGCGCTGGGCGGCGAAAGCGCAGGCATTTCGCGCGGCATTTCGTGCACGTGATAAATGCCAGTTGGACGTGCCTTATGGGCCGCACGATCGTGAAAGGTTTGATCTGTTTCTACCCGATGCTGCACCGCGTGGCTTGGTAGTTATCGTGCATGGCGGGTATTGGCTGGCCTTTGATAAATCCTGGTTTTCGCATCTGGCAGCTGGGGCAATAGCCCGCGATTTTGCGGTTGCGGTGCCGTCTTATGTTTTGGCTCCAGAGGTGCCCATTGCCATGATAACGCAGCAAATTGCGTCGGCGATAAATACGGCCTCTGGAATGATCCCCGGCCCAATTCATCTAGCGGGCCATTCAGCAGGCGGGCATCTTGTGACGCGAATGTTGTGTTCTGATATTACGTGGCCCGGTTGTTTCCCCGCACGGATCGCCCGTGTGGTTTCGATTTCAGGCGTGCATGATCTTAGACCTTTGCGAAATACAGAAATGAACGCGAATTTCAAAATGGACGCAACTGGGGCCGCAGCAGAAAGCCCATTATTGCACAAGGATCATCTGCCAATTCCGGTGGTCGCTTGGGTTGGAGGTGACGAGCGCCCAGTGTTTATCGAGCAGTCACAATGGTTGGCGCGGGATTGGCAAAATGCCGATGTAATGATTGAGTCGGGCAAGCATCATTTTGATGTTATTGACGGGTTAGAAGACGCAAACTCGCCCTTGATGAATGCTGTGTTGGGATAAGGTTGAGCCTCAAGCCAAAGGATTTTTGCGAAAGTAACCTAAGTCAGTTTTCGTAGCGGATAATGTCATCTTCGCCCAGATAGGCACCGGTTTGCACTTCGATCAGGTGCAAATCGACCTTGCCGTGGTTTTCGATGTTGTGACTTACGCCGATTGGGATATCGATTGACTGGCTTTCGTACAAGTCGCTTATTTTGTTATCAATGGTGACGCGACCGGATCCAGAAACCGCAACCCAATATTCCGACCGGTGAAAATGGCTTTGCATGGCAATGCCCTTGCCCGCATGAATAATCAAGTGTCGGACTTTGAAACGCCCCTGTTCAGTTAAAGATTTGCAATGACCCCACGGGCGATTGCTGTCTGGGGTGAATTTAGTGTTGGAATTCTGGATGTTCATTCGGTTGTCCAAAGCGAGGCCCACACGCACCTTCAGACCTAGGTAAAGGTGGTAAACAGAATGTTAAATATTAGTGTGGAAACGCTGTGTTTCCAAATTGGCTACGGTTAACCAAATCGCTCGTGCCAGGTTGGCAGAGCATCATTTTTGGATTTTCGCGCACAGTAAACTGCCCGGGCAATAGCCCTCGACAGACAAATAGCCGCGGCGTGGCCCAACAAAAGAGGATCAAGCATTGGATCACCAAGTGGTTTTTCCGCGGTCGCCGCTGCAAAGATTAGATCACCGTCATACGGCGTGTGGCTGGGAAAAATTGCGCGCGCCATGCCGTCATGTGCCGCGGTCGCCAATCGTGTCGCTTGGGCCTGCGTCAGTGCGGCGTCAGTGGCAATAATCGCAATCGTGGTATTGGCGCCTTCCAAAGGCCCCGCAAAAGGGTTGGGTTCAGTTCCAGGTTCAAATTCCTGCGTCGGTCCGTACCCGCCAAACTCCCCTTCAAATTCATATGAGGCAGCCCAGAAATGTTTCTGGCCGCCCTGAATAGTTGATCCAAGCGGGTTGGCGGCAACCAATGCGCCTACGGTTAAACCGTTTTCCAAAACCAACGAGGCCGAACCTAATCCGCCTTTCAAATCCTGCGTTGTCGCGCCACATCCGGCACCGATACTGCCCAATTCAAACTGTTCAGCCGCATCATCAAGTGCGGTCAATCCCATTGCTTTATAAGGGTTTTCGCCCCAATTCTTGTCACCGCCATTCAACAGATCAAACAAGATTGCCCCCGGCACAATAGGCACGCGTGCTGGGCCCACTTGAAACCCACGACCCATTTTCGCCAACCCGTCAGCAACGCCAGACGCTGCATCCAGCCCAAAGGCAGACCCGCCAGAAAGCACAAGCGCATCAACCTCTTGCACCAATTTGTCAGGTGCCAGCAAATCGGTTTCTCGGCTGCCAGGTGCACCGCCCATCACGTGCACGGCGGCTGTGAACGGCTTGTCCCCAAGCAAAACAGTCGCGCCTGATTTCAGCGCGTCATCCTGTGCATTGCCAACTTTAAGGCCCGCAACATCCGTGATCAGATTGCGTTTTCCGGGCTTCATATGCAGCGCCCACCGTCAACTTCCATCGCCACACCAGTGATCATGCTGGCCTCGTCTGAGCACATATAACAAGCTGCGTTGCCCATATCTTCGGGCGTGGAAAAACGACCAAGCGGAATGGTTGAAATGAATTTCGCCCGCATTTCAGGCGTGTCTTCGCCCATAAATGATTTCAAAAGAGGCGTTTCGCCCGCCACTGGGTTCAATGCATTGACCCGCACGCCAAAGGGCGCAAGCTCGACCGCCATCGCTTTGGTGGCGGTAATAACCCAACCTTTTGAGGCATTGTACCAGTTCAAATTTGGCCTTGGTGAAACCCCTGCAGTTGACGCGATGTTCAAGATCGCGCCGGTCTCATTTGCTTTCATGTGTGGAACAAGGTGTCGGGCTGTCAGGTAGATCGAGCGCATATTTACATTCAGCACACGTTCAAAATCTTCCTCGGAAACGGTTTCCATTGGCGCGGGCAAATGAGTGATGCCCGCATTGTTAATCAGAATATCCACTTGCCCAAAGTCGGCGATTGCTTGATCCGCCATTGCTTTGACGCTGTTGCCATTTGCAACATCGACCTCGCAAGCCACACCGCCGATTTCCGCTGCAATTTCTTGCGCGGCCGCCATGTTGATGTCGGCGACCATTACACGCGCGCCTTCAGCCGCGAACTTGCGGGCCATACCGGCACCAAATCCTGAGCCGCCGCCGGTGATAATGGCTGATTTTCCGTCTAATCGCATGTTGTTTCCGATCCTATTTGATCAGAGTGTGCGGCGTTCCCCGCCGAAGGGCAAGATCAGAGCGGCATCAAGGCCCAATAATCAAGATCAAGCAAAGTACCGGATTGGTATTTTCCGGCCCCATCGCGCAAATCCATATCGCCAACCTCACCCTTGGTCGCGACAAGCCGCAAGCGAATGGCGCCAACACCCGGAGCGCCAGTTTCGGCGGTCTCTAAAACCTCAGACCAAGCGCGAACGGTATCGCCGGCCATGCAAGGGTTCACATGTGCGCCCGCGTTGATACCTGCGATCATCTGCGCATTGGCAAGCCCGTTAAATGACAAGGTGCGCGCCAACGAGATTACGTGGCCCCCGTAAATCAAACGCGGATTGCCAGCGCGGGCCGCCACATCAAAATGAACCTTCGACGTGTTCTGCCAAAGCCGGGTTGCGATCATGTGTTCGGTTTCTTCGATAGTCGTGCCATCAACATGGTCGATCTTTTCACCGACTTCATAATCGCGCAACCGGTGGGGTTCGCCCGCCAAAGCAAAATCGTAATTGCTGAAATCAAGCCCCGTCGGGATGAACAATTGATCGGCGGTCAGCGCATTTGCAAGTGCCGGAATTACGGTTGTTGGTGCATCAGCATCCGGAGTTTTAGTTCGCACCATCACCCAACGTTTAAATTCAATCACAACCTCGTCGCGCTGATTGAACCCCTTGGTATGCACCCAAACAACACCTGATTTGCCGTTGGAATTTTTCTTAACACCAATAACGTCTGAAACTGATCTAAGGGTGTCGCCGATTTCAATCGGTTTCAAAAAAAGCCCCTCGGCGTAACCAAGATTGGCCAATGCGTTCAACGAAACATCGGGAACCGTTTTGCCAAAAACTACATGAAACCCAGCCAAATCATCCAACGGCGACTGCGCTAAACCACAAGCGCGCGCAAATTCATCTGACGAATAAATCGCGTGCCTTGCTGGATAATAAGAATGGTAAAGTGCGCGTTCGCCACCAGAAACCGTGCGCGGCACGGCGTGTATCAGGGTTTGGCCGACTTCGTAATCTTCAAAGAAACGACCCGGATTGGTTTTGGTTGCACACATGTTTCGGCCCTATAGTTTTCCCAGTTTCACCTCTGGGCTATAGTCTGCGTCAACATCTTTCACAACGGCTTGACCACAGCGCATAATGCCGCGCGCGGCGTCAAATGCGTAAGTTGGATCGCCGTAAAGCGACCAGCCTTTGGCCAGCGCGTCACTGACTTTATGGCAAAACGCAGATGTGTCATCCTCGGTTAACAGGCGATAGGCCTTCATCCGTATGTCCCCAAAAATGGATTGTGGTCAAACAACCAATGTAGTGCCGCAATGACCACGAACAAGAACAGCGTGGTCAGGGCCAATTTGTAATCCATCAAAGGATCGCCCGGCAGGGGAACTTCCCATGGGCCTTCGTGTTGGTTGATCAGGCGCATCTGTACCAGTGTCCACAGGCCAAGCCCGCCAAACATTACGACCGAAGCAACGTCACCATTTACCAGCAAATGCGCCACCGCCCAAATGAACATGCCCCACAGCATTGGATGGCGAATTCTGGTGGACAAACGCCCGCCACTCGGGCCAACGCCCAACAAGTAAATAGCCGGCAGCATCAACAGGTTATTTAGGTGACCTATGCCAGGAAACGGCGTGTAAAGCGGCGTTAAATCAGCCGAACGATAGCCAATAAACATCAGCACAACAGACGCCAGAATAAGCACCGAAATGATACCTTTTGACGGCCCGATACCTATTGTCTTGTCCATATCGCGCCGCATTCCCGGAAGAACACGCTTCAATAGATGGGTGCCCCACCACATCGCCAAACCGACCAAAAGATAAAACATGCTGCATCCTGTTCAAAGTGGGAATATTTTCAACCGTTTATGAATGAATTGCCCCATCACCACAAGCCAGTGCCGCCTCGCGCATGGCTTCGGAAAAGGTTGGGTGGGCGTGGCAGGTACGCGCCAAATCTTCGGCAGACGCGCCGAATTCCATAGCAACACAAACCTCATGGATAAGCTCACCCGCGTGGGGGCCGATTAAGTGACACCCAAGAATGCGGTCAGTATCTGCATCGGCCAGAATTTTAACAAACCCTTCGCCAGCGAAAATTGCTTTAGCCCGCGCGTTCCCCATGAACGAGAATTTGCCGATCTTGTAGGCCCGACCCTGTTCTTTAAGTTGCTCTTCGGTTGCGCCAACGCTGGCCACTTCGGGTGCCGTGTAAATCACACCCGGGATAATACCGTAATTCACATGACCCTTTTGCCCCGCGATACTTTCAGCCACAGCGATGCCTTCATCTTCAGCCTTATGGGCCAACATTGGCCCCGTTATCACATCGCCAATGGCCCAAATACCGTCGACGCTGGTTTTCCAATCGGTTGTTTCGACTTGACCCCGATCAGTCATGGCCACACCAACGGCCTCTAGACCCAGCCCAGCAGTGAAGGGTTTGCGCCCAGTTGCCACTAGAACGACATCGGCATCGAGGATCGCTTCGGTATCGTTTTTGCGTAACTTGTAACTCACTTTGGCTTTCTTATTCTTCACCTCAACCGAAGAAACTGCCGCCCCCATCACAAACTTAAGCCCTTGCTTCTTCAGGCTTCTTTGGAATGTTTTGCTGATCTCAGCATCCATGCCGGGCGTAACATGATCCAAAAATTCGACCACGGTCACAGCCGTTCCCAGCCGCGCATAGACCGAACCCATTTCAAGACCAATGACCCCAGCCCCAATCACAACCATCGTTTGGGGAACTTTTGTCAATTCCAAGGCCCCGGTCGATGTAACCACGATGGTTTCGTCCACCTCGACCCCTGGCAGGCTGGAAGGTTCAGACCCGGTTGCAATCACGATATTTTTTGCCGTGTAAACCTGATCGCCAACGGTAACTTCACCCTTGCCAGTGATCTTGGCCCAGCCATCAATCCGGTCAATTTTGTTCTTTTTAAACAGAAATTCGATACCCTTAGTGTTCTGTTCAACCACCCCCGCCTTATAGTCGATCATCTTGGCCATATCGACGCTAGGTGCTTTGCCCATCAGCCCCATTTTGGCGAAATTATGGGTTGCCTCATGGTAAGAATGGCTGGCATGCAGCAACGCCTTGGATGGAATACAGCCCACATTCAGGCACGTTCCGCCAAGGGTTTCGCGGCCTTCAACAACGGCAGTTTTCAACCCCAATTGGGCGCAGCGAATGGCACAGACATAGCCGCCGGGGCCGGCACCAATTATCAGAACATCATATGTGGACATGGGGGCCTCCTAGGGCGGAAATGGGATGCACAACTTGTACACAATTGGTACATCGGCTGTACATACGGATTATGGTTTGGCGGTCTGTTGGGGTTTTGAAGTAAGCCAAAGGTCATTCCGCCGCGAACGACCATGAATGTCCAAACGGATCAACCAAGCGCCCGTAATAAGCACCCCACGGCATGACGGCCGCTGGCATGGTTAAGCGTGCGCCATTGTCAGCGGCGGCTTGCATCGCCTGATCCATCGCCGCGCGGGTATCTTGGTTTATGTGAACTGTGGCGGTTGTGGCGTCCTTGGTTGGCGGTGCGGTGACATAGGTTTCAAATTCGGGAAATTCGTCAGACAGCATGATATGACCGCCGAATACGGCAAGGGTGGCGTGCAGAACCCGTTTGCCGTCGTCGGCCATTTGCAACATTTCTTGCGTCGCGTTCCATGTCTTTTCGTACCAGGCGACGGCGTCCAGGCCATCGCGGACCGTCAGGTAGATTTGGATGGTTGGTTGGGTCATTGGGAATTTCCTGAGTCCATTAAGAATTACCTTCTTCCATAATTGCCTTCGGGTAGGTCAAAACTCCCTTCTTAATAAGCCTCCAGATGGCCCAACAAATTGCGATCTTAACTATAAAAACTGCGACAAATATAACGTTGGCGAAAGACATGATTTGGGCAGGAGAATTAGCTGTATTCACCGCTTGGATCGTCAAAGGAAGGATTGCAATGATATTGAGTATTCCACCCGCGGCTATTATCGTTAGCACCGCGTACGCCCAAAAAGCAGCGGCATTTTTCTTTTGAAACAACACGAATATGAAAACCGATGCAGCAATGCCTGGAACGATTGCCAAACTCAAAAACCAACTAGAGATCTGGGTTCCGAACTGGGAAATATCCGGCCCCATCAACGCTGACGCAAGGTTTCGAAGTTGCGCAAGAATTCCAAGCGCCAGTACTGCTGTGACTGCATTATACATTATTTCCCCTTCGGGTTTTCTAAATCTTGATTATCAGGTCTGACTTAATACGTGGAGTTGACGAACCTACAAATCCATCAGCAACCTTCGCGGATCCTCCAACGCCTCTTTTATCCGCACGAGGAACGTCACGGCCCCTTTGCCATCGACAATCCGGTGGTCATAGGACAGCGCCAGATACATCATTGGGCGGATCACGACTTCTCCATTGATTGCCATCGGTCGATCCTGGATTTTATGCATCCCCAAGATACCCGATTGCGGTGGGTTCAGGATCGGTGAAGACATCAGGCTGCCATAAACACCGCCATTGGAAATGGTGAACGTGCCGCCCTGCATATCGGCCATCGACAGTTTGCCATCCCGCGCGCGGAGGCCAAGTTCAGAGATATTTTTCTCGATCGCGGCAAAACCCATTTGATCGGCATCGCGTACCACTGGTACGACAAGGCCGTTCGGCGTGCCGACAGCCACGCCCATATGAACAAAGTTTTTGTAGACGATATCGGTGCCGTCAACTTCGGCATTTACATCTGGCACTTCACGTAAGGCATGGGTGCAGGCCTTTACAAAGAACGACATGAAGCCAAGTTTGACGCCATGTTTTTTCAAGAACAAGTCTTTGTATTCAGTCCGCAATTCCATGATCGCGCCCATATCCACCTCGTTATAGGTGGTCAGCATAGCAGCGATGTTCTGGCTTTCTTTCAGGCGTCGCGCGACGGTTTGGCGCAAGCGGGTCATTTTCACCCGCTCTTCACGCGGCGCGTCATTGGTTGAAACTGGGGCGCGTGGTGCAGGAGCCGGGGTTGGCACTGGGGCCGGAGAAGCAGGGGCCGCAACCGCCTTGGCCACGTCTTCCTTCATGATGCGCCCATCGCGGCCAGAGCCTTCGATTGCATCGGGCGACACACCTTTTTCTGCCATCAATTTCTTGGCTGACGGTGCGTCTTCTACATCCTTTGCCGCTGCTTCAGGCGGGGCAACGATTGGCGCCGGGGCCTTTGCGGGCTCCGCGGCAGGCGCAGCAGACGCCCCCTCGTTAATCGTGGCCAACAAAGCATCAACACCCACGGTGTCACCTTCGGCGGCGATAATATCGCCCATTGTTCCGGCAACAGGTGACGGTACTTCGACCGTCACTTTATCGGTTTCAAGCTCGCATAGCATTTCGTCAACGGCGACGGCTTCGCCCGGTTTTTTGAACCAGGTTGCGATGGTGGCTTCGGTGACGCTTTCGCCCAATGTGGGTACGCGGATTTCAGTAGACATCGGGTTACACTCCTTCGATTTCGATACCAAGCGCGTCAACGACTAACGCTTGTTGTTGTGATTTATGTTGGCTAGCCAGCCCGGTTGCGGGCGACGCAGCAGCCGCGCGACCGGCATAAGTTGGCCGTTTGGTACTGGCTTTGATACGGCCCAAAATCCATTCCAAATTTGGTTCAACAAAGGACCAGCCGCCTTGGTTTTTCGGTTCTTCCTGACACCAGATTACCTCGGCCTCTTTAAACCGCGACAGTTCTTTGGACATCGACATCGCGGGGAAGGGGTAAAACTGTTCCAGCCGCATCAAGTAAACATCATCGATGCCTTCGCTGTCGCGCCGTTCCAACAGATCGAAATAGACCTTGCCGGAACAAAGCACCACGCGGCGAACTTCTTCGTCGGGTTTCAGTTGCGTGTCTGAATTGCCCTTTTGCGCATCGTCCCACAACACGCGGTGAAAGGATGAGCCAGGTTCGAAATCTTCAATTGTACTGACCGCCATTTTGTTGCGCAGCAGGGATTTCGGCGACATCATAATCAGCGGCTTGCGGAAAGACCGATGCATTTGGCGGCGCAGGATGTGGAAATAATTGCTGGGCGTCGTGCAATTGGCAACGATCCAGTTGTCTTCGGCCGAGTTCTGCAAGAACCGCTCAAGTCGCGCACTGGAATGTTCCGGCCCCTGGCCTTCAAAGCCGTGTGGCAACAACATTACAAGGCCCGACATGCGCAACCATTTGCGTTCGCCTGAACTGACAAACTGGTCGATCATTATTTGCGCGCCATTGACGAAATCGCCGAATTGCGCCTCCCATAAAGTCAGCGAATTGGGTTCCGCCAGTGAATAGCCGTATTCAAAGCCCAGCACTGCATATTCCGACAACATACTGTCGATCACTTCAAATCTGGCCTGGCCTTCTTTGATATGGTTCAGCGATAGATACCGCCGCTCTGTTTCCTGATCGATGATCGCGGAATGGCGATGGCTGAAAGTTCCGCGTGTGCTGTCTTGGCCAGACAGCCGCACGGGGTAGCCTTCGAGCATCAACGAACCAAAGGCCAGGGCTTCGGCGGTGGCCCAGTCGATACCGACGCCGCT
The DNA here is from genome assembly GCA_047622625.1 of Paracoccaceae bacterium. Lineage (GTDB taxonomy): Bacteria > Pseudomonadota > Alphaproteobacteria > Rhodobacterales > Rhodobacteraceae > UBA5972. Next base: position 12,270 of record JBLHMX010000043.1, read on the forward strand.
GTCCAGCATTTTGCGCTTGGCTTCCAGCAATCGTGTGATGGTTTTGTGCACTTTGTAATCTGCCGGCACCTTGCTTAAAGCCGCGCCAACCTCTTGCAGGCGCGCGCCCTCAACCGAGGTTTGGCCGCGTTGATATTCGCCCTCTTGGCGATCCAGATGCGACCATTGCCCATCCAGCCAATCAGCCTTGTTCGGGCGGTAATCTTTACCGGCTTCAAATTCTTCGCTCAAATAAGCCTGAAACGCCGCCTTCATATCCTCGATCTCGCCTTCGGGGATCAAGCCGTCAGCCACCAAGCGTTCGGTATAAAGCTGCAAGGTCGATTTCTGCTTCTTGATCTTGGTGTACATCAAGGGGTTGGTGAACATCGGTTCATCCCCCTCGTTATGGCCAAAGCGGCGGTAACAGAAGATATCCAAAACCACGTCTTTGTGGAATTTTTGACGGAACTCTGTGGCCACACGGGCGGCGTGAACCACCGCTTCTGGATCATCGCCGTTCACATGGAAAATTGGCGCTTCAACCATCAGCGCGATATCCGTGGGATAGGGCGATGAGCGACTGAAATGCGGCGCAGTCGTAAACCCGATTTGGTTGTTCACAACAATATGCATTGTGCCGCCGGTCTTATGGCCGACTAGCCCGGACAGCCCGAAACATTCCGCAATAATGCCCTGTCCTGCAAATGCCGCATCACCGTGCAGCAGGATCGGCATTACCTTAACGCGATCCTTGTCTTTCTTTTGAAACTGCTTGGCGCGCGCCTTGCCAAGAACAACGGGATTTACCGCTTCAAGGTGACTTGGGTTCGCGGTTAACGAAAGGTGGACTTTGTTGCCGTCAAATTCACGGTCAGAACTGGCGCCCAAGTGGTACTTCACGTCACCTGAGCCTTCTACGTCGGACGGTTTGAATGAGCCGCCTTGAAATTCGTTAAAGATCGCGCGGTACGGTTTTTCCATGACGTTTGCCAGTACGGACAGGCGCCCGCGATGCGGCATGCCGATGATGATGTCTTCAACCCCTAACGCGCCGCCCCGTTTGATGATTTGTTCCATCGCCGGGATCAGGCTTTCGCCGCCATCAAGGCCAAACCGCTTGGTGCCCATGTATTTGACGTGCAAGAATTTTTCGATACCTTCAGCTTCGACCAATTTGCGCAAAATCGCTTTGCGGCCTTCGCGAGTAAAGGCGATTTCCTTGCCGAACCCTTCAATACGTTCCTTCAGCCAACCGGCTTCGTCGGCGTTCGAGATATGCATGTATTGCAGCGCAAATGTGCCGCAATATGTGCGTTTGACGATTGCCAAGATTTCGCGCATGGAAGCAACTTCAAGCCCAAGTACATTGTCGATAAAAATCGGGCGGTCCATGTCGGCCTCGGCAAACCCGAATGAGGCCGGGTCAAGCGCTGCCGAATTTTTGTTTTCGCGCATTTTCAATGGGTCAAGATCCGCAGACAGATGGCCGCGAATACGATAAGCCCGGATCAACATCAGAGCGCGCAAACTGTCCAAAACGGCCTGCTGCACCTGACTATCTGAAAGCTCCACACCCTTTTCCGCAGCCTTGGCCGAAATCTTATTCGCCGCCGCTTTGGGTTCTGCGGGCCATTGCCCATCAAGGGCGGCTGTCAGATCATCATTGGCTTGGGGTGGCCAATCAGGCCGCGACCAACTGGGGCCGGATGCTTGGTGTTTAACCTCAACCTCGTCTTCGCCCAAAGACTTGAAATAGGCCCGCCAACTTTCATCTACAGCGTTGGGATCATTGGCATAGCGCGCATAAAGCTGGTCTACATATTCCGCGTTATGCCCTTGCAGGAACGAGGATGCGTGGAACTGTTCGTTAGTGGAGTGTTCGGTCATTGCTGGACCTCGATTTGTTTGGGTGAGTTATTTGTTGTCAATGAAGACGCGCGCATTGAGAAAAGGGTTAGGGATGGTGTGTTCTTTATTTCTATTGAATTATCAAAAAGTCCAAGGTTCACAAATTGTGCCGCAACATATTGGTCGAGATCATTTTTCTGATCCATTTTCCACAAAATTGTGCCGCCCTCATAACCATCGCGGCGAAGGATTGAATTACTTGACCCACCCAAGAGTCTTTCTCGAGTTTTCTTGGACCAGTTCTCAGCGGACGTCACGAGATTACACTCATTATAATACCGAATATTAGGAATATTTGTACGCAGCACTAAAAGAATGGTTTTTCCCGGATTGGTTTTAGACGAAAAATATCGCACCTTTTTGAATTTTGTATCGCCCGTTACTAAGGTTCGCTGCAATCTCTTTGCATCTATGCTCAATCGACCGATCCAATCGAAGTCATCTGTTTCTGATATCACGTTGCTTACGACATCCGTAACCGCAAAATATTGCGCCGCGGAAACCGGATCTGGGGTTTCCGGTGACAGAATTAGGCCAATACTTTCGAGGTTTTCAACTAAGCCGTCTATGGATTGAGTGGGAGTGATACAGATGTCGGCAAGTTCATTCAATGTTTGGGCAAGCGCGGTATTTGGCAGAAAGGGAACTAGTCCTGCCAAAAAGGATACTGCAAGATACCCAAACTTAGACATCACCCAATCGCCTCAAGCACAGCCTGTCCCAACTGCGCTGGGCTTTCTGTCACTGTAATCCCTGCCATCCGCATCGCCTCGATCTTGTCGTCGGCCCCGCCTTTGCCGCCAGCGACGATCGCGCCCGCATGCCCCATGCGACGACCCGGAGGGGCTGTTCGTCCAGCGATAAATCCAGCCACTGGTTTCTTGCGGCCCTTTTTGGCTTCATCCATCAAGAACTGCGCGGCTTCTTCTTCGGCAGACCCGCCGATTTCACCGATCATGATAATGCTTTGGGTCTGCTCATCGCCCAGCAACAGTTCCAGCGCGTCAATATGTTCGGTGCCCTTAATCGGGTCGCCGCCAATGCCGATACACGTCGACTGGCCCAGCCCGATGGCAGTGGTCTGCCCCACTGCCTCATAGGTCAGCGTGCCTGAACGCGACACAACGCCGACCGAGCCCTTGCGGTGAATATGCCCCGGCATGATGCCGATTTTGCAAGATCCGGGTGAAATAACCCCCGGACAATTCGGCCCAATCAGACGGGATTTTGACCCATCAAGCGCACGTTTTACACGCATCATATCTAGAACCGGAATGCCTTCGGTAATGCAAACGATCAGTTCCAACTCCGCATCAATCGCTTCTAAAATTGCATCCGCAGCAAATGGCGGCGGCACATAGATCGCGCTGGCGTTGGCTTGGGTCACATGTTTGGCCTCGGCCACGGTGTTGAAAATCGGCAAATTCAAATGAGTGCCGCCGCCTTTGCCAGGCGTCACGCCACCAACCATCGTGGTGCCATATTCAATGGCCTGTTCGCTGTGGAAAGTGCCTTGCGAGCCTGTAAAGCCCTGGCAAATTACGCGGGTGTTTTCGTCTACGAGTACGGACATGATTGTTCCTGTTGTGTTAGGTTGCGCGCGACAAAAGCGCGTTAATATTGTCGTCAAAAGGTAGGCGTATCGGGTTAAGCAACTTAACCTTTAAACCGGCTTTCGCTGCTAGGGTTTCAAGATCGGAAACGGTGAAGTAATTTACGTGGTCAGGATACCGAAACCCAACCCACTTTTTACCAGTTACCTTGCGGTTCAACGAACCAAAATTTGGCACCCGAACATAAATGTTTCCGGTTGGTTTTAAGGCGCGCACCGCACCTTCCAGAACTTTCAACGGTTCTTCTTCGTGTTCAAGATAAGAAAACATCACAATGCCATCAAAATTATTTTCCGGGAATTTCCAGATGGCCTCGGCCCCTGGACCGTGGATGCAATAGCCACCCTGGGCCTGCATCGACGCGTCAGCCTTCTTGGCAAGTTCATTTGACAATTCAATGCCGTAGCGTACAAAACCTGGATAATCTTCTTCGGCGTCAGCACAGCCAATATCCAAAAGATTGCCCGACCCAAACCAAGCAGTGTATTTGTCCGCGTTTGATTTTCGAAAAGCCGTGTGGCGAACCCGCGTCGCCACATCCAACCGATAAGCGATCGGGCTTTCTGCTAAACGTCGCTGATGCTCGGTTTCAAACGTCTTTTCCCAAGCGAAATCCTCGATCAGCGCGTCGTAACCGGGTGGGTTCTTAAGGTAAACATGACTGCAATTGTTACATTGCTCGACCGACCATTGGTCCCGGCAATAAGCCGGAAGCGGTGTCGAGTCTGCGTGGTCGCATATGGGGCACTTGCGATTGCTCATTTGGCGTAAAACTGCGATTTGATCGCTGCTTGGCTGCCAGCAAATTCCTGACAGATTACGCCGATGTTTTCGTCTACGATTACGGACAAACGGTGTTTTCCTGACCTTGGGTTTGAAGTTACGTCGCCTAGTCTAGTTTGAACCAAGCGATATTCTTGTGAAATATGAACTGTTCGCGCTGCCAGATGAGCCGCTAACTTTGTAAAGGGT
>JBLHMX010000044.1:0-16582 GCA_047622625.1 Paracoccaceae bacterium
TAGATACCGCAATTTCGCTAGCGACGGTTTACCGAACAGTCAAACTGTTCGAAGAAGTCGGCATTTTGGAGCGCCTTGAATTTGGCGATGGAAGGGCACGTTTTGAAGACGCGGATCGGCCACACCACGATCACTTGTTCGATCTGGCCACGGGCGAAGTCATCGAATTCGTCGACCCAGAATTAGAAGTCTTACAAGAAAAAATCGCGCGCAAACTTGGTTATTCGTTAAAGGGCCACAAGATGGAACTGTTCGGCATGCCACTTGACAAGGTCAGTGACGACTGATCTTTCTGGCAGCCATAACAACCCCTTAAGGACTAGATGGAAAACCTACGCGGCATAGGGCTGATGATTGTAGCCATGGCGGCGTTTACCATTGCTGACACGTTCATCAAAAAGGTCTCGAACGCAATCCCAGTTGGTGAAATACTGCTTTTTATGGGCATAGGCGGCCTGTTAATATTTTCCATCTGGGCGAAATCCGTCAATCAAAAATTATTCGGTGCTGATTTCTTTTCGCGCCTGAATTTCTTTCGATCCCTAGGTGAAATGATTGGAACTTTCGGTTTTGTCACTGCGCTTGCCCTATCGCCAATTTCAAGCGCGTCGGCCATTTTGCAAGCCACTCCATTAGTCATAACTTTGGGGGCGGCACTATTTCTAAAAGAGTCTGTGGGTTGGCGAAGATGGACCGCCAGTTTTATCGGTTTTGCAGGAGTACTATTGATCGTACAGCCCGGAATGGCCGCGTTTCAACCGGCCTCGCTGTTTGCGGTTTTGGCCGTGATCGGACTTTCAATCCGTGATCTTGCTACACGAAGTGCGCCCAAGTCCATGACTTCGATCCGGCTTGGTGTTTATGGATTTGCATCGGTTATTCCCACGGGCACAGTTTTGACTTTGATAGATGGCCCGTTTGTTGTTCCCGATATTAGTCAAGCTGCCACGCTATCGCTATCGGTTTTGTTTGCGGCAGCAGGCTACCATATGCTGACTTTGGCTATGCGGATGGGCGACGTGTCGATCATTGCGCCGTTTCGGTATGTGCGGATAATATTTGCCATCGGTATGGGCATTCTAGTCTTTGGTGAAGTTATTGATTTCTGGATGATCGCAGGCTCGATCATCGTTGTTGCATCCGGCCTATATACCTTTGCCCGCGAGGGTAAACGGCGCGGCTAACCCCTTTCTTTTTTGTTTTTTCCTGTCTAAAGAGACGCAAGTTTAACGCCATACAGGAACTTCATCATGAGCACGATAATCGACATCATCGCCCGCGAAATCCTTGATAGCCGCGGTAATCCCACCGTTGAAGTGGATGTCATTCTGGAAGATGGCACATTAGGTCGGGCTGCGGTGCCTTCTGGTGCTTCAACCGGTGCACATGAAGCCGTTGAATTACGTGACGGCGACAAGTCGCGCTATGGCGGCAAGGGTGTTTTAGATGCCGTCGCGTCCGTGAACGGTGAAATCGCCGAATGTCTTGTTGGCGTAGATGCAACCGAACAGGTTTTAATCGACGCGGCCATGATCGATCTGGACGGCACAGCAAACAAAGCCCGCCTAGGGGCCAACGCCATTTTGGGCGTGTCATTGGCCACTGCCAAAGCAGCAGCCGACTATTCAGCGCAACCATTATACCGTTACGTTGGCGGCACATCCGCCCGCGTTCTACCCGTTCCAATGATGAATATCATCAACGGCGGCGAACACGCCGACAACCCAATCGACATTCAAGAATTCATGATTATGCCAGTTGCCGCTGACAACATACGCGAAGCAGTACGCATGGGGTCTGAGATTTTCCATACGCTAAAAGGCGAACTCACCTCAGCCGGTCTAAGTACGGGGATTGGCGATGAGGGTGGCTTTGCACCTAACCTAAGTTCAACCACAGACGCGCTTGATTTCATTATGAAATCGATTGAAAAAGCAGGCTACAAACCGGGCGAAGAGGTATATCTGGCCCTTGATTGCGCCGCGACTGAATATTATGCAGGCGGCACTTACAATCTTAAAGGCGAAGGCAAAACGCTGACGTCTCAGCAAAATGCAGAATACCTTGCCAATTTGGTCGATAATTATCCAATAATTTCGGTCGAGGATGGCATGTCAGAAGATGACTGGGACGGCTGGAAAGCACTTACTGATCTAATCGGCGACAAATGCCAGTTGGTCGGTGACGATCTTTTCGTCACAAATCCTGTGCGTCTTGCTACGGGCATTGAACAAGGCAGCGCCAATTCTCTTTTGGTAAAAGTCAATCAAATCGGTACGTTAACGGAAACTCTTGCTGCTGTAGACATGGCGCACCGGGCTGGTTTTACTTGTGTGATGTCCCATCGTTCTGGCGAAACCGAAGATGCAACAATCGCCGATCTGGCAGTTGCAACCAATTGCGGCCAAATTAAAACCGGCTCGCTTGCGCGATCAGACAGGTTGGCCAAATACAACCAATTGATCCGCATAGAAGAAGGTCTTGGGGCCGCTGCCGAATATGCAGGGCGTTCAATCCTGCGATAAACTTCTGATAGTTGTAATTACCGCCAACGCGTCTGAAATAATGCCACGCTGGCGTTTTTGTTTAGTTGGATCAACATGCAAGCTCGCGACATCATTGATAAACTTGCACTGCAACCCCACCCGGAAGGTGGGTGGTATCGTCAGACTTGGTGCGCGACCGCTAAAAATGGCGCGCGTCCGGCGGGCACCGCAATCTACTATCTGCTTGAAAAGCATCAGAAATCACATTGGCATCATGTGGATGCCGATGAAATCTGGCACTATTACGCAGGCGCGCCGTTGACCCTGTCAATTGCAGAAAATGATATTGGACCGGCACGCGATTATGTTCTTGGCCCGAATATTCTGCAAGGCGAAGAACCACAGATCCTTGTGCCAAAACACCGCTGGCAAGCCGCCTGCGCCAATGACGACTGGACGCTGGTTGGCTGTACTGTTTCGCCTGCTTTCCAGTTTGAAGGGTTTCACCTAGCCCCTGAAGGGTTTGACATTCCACGTGGTTAGGGCGCGCTCAAAACACCGCCAGTTAACGGTGTCTTAACGCCCGTGCTACCTGACGCGGACAATGGTAAGCCAGCTTTCGACCGCACAGCCAAATAGGCAAACGCCTGTGCTTCCAGCATGTCACCATCAAATCCGGCGGCAGTTACATCTTCAACCTTGATCTTCAAGGCCGATCGCAAGCCCGCCATCAGATGATCGTTTTTACGCCCGCCGCCACACACAAGAACACGCCCCAAACCTTTTGGCGCATATTCAAAAGCATACCGCACCGAGGCAATCGTTGCTGCAGCCAAGGTTGCCAGACCATCCATATCAGACATGGTCTGAACAGCCGTGGATAGTTCTGCAAAATCGTTCCTGTCCAACGATTTAGGCGGCGTTCTTGAGAAATACTCACCGCCCAGAAATGCAGAGATCACAGTGCCGTCCACCTGACCACCAGCCGCTAATGCGCCACCATAATCACACGCCAGCCCCGTGCGGGCCTTGACGAAATCATCCATCAACGCGTTTGCAGGCCCTGTGTCAAAGGCCAAGATAGCACCGACTACTTCCGGTTCGCCGGCAAGAGGGTTAGCAAATGTAACATTGCCTACACCACCAAGGTTCAAAAATGCAGCCGCGCCTTCGCCCAGTCGTTTTGCCAAGGCAAAATGGTAAAATGGCGCTAATGGCGCGCCCTGCCCGCCTGACGCCACATCATTGCTGCGAAAATCCCAGACGACCGGAATGCCGATTTGCCGGGCTAATTGCGCACCATCACCAACTTGATGGGTGCCCCGCCCGCCGGGATCATGGGCCAAAGTCTGTCCGTGAAACCCAACAAGTTCGACCCCGCCAAACCGCGTTATCAATTCGCTGTGGGCTTGGCGGACAGTTTCTTCTGCCTCGGCCACACCTTTATCGGTTGGCCAACAGCCTTGTGCTGCGGCAATTACCGCGCGCTCATCTGCAGAATACGGCCGAAACCCGGTCGCGCCAAATTCAAATACCTCAACCCCGTCGGTCAAAACCATCGCGCCATCGACACCGTCCATAGACGTGCCAGACATTAACCCAAGCGCCCAAACCGCATTTGCCTGTGTCATCATATTTCCTTTACCGCTGGCCTTTTATCTACAGCCTTGTATAGAAAGTGCCACCGAAACCCGACCAAAGGCAAGACAATGACGTACCACCCAAAATCCGATTTCCTGCATGTGATGCAAGAACGCGGCTTCATGGCCGATTGCACTGATCTGCAAGGGCTTGATGAGGCTTTGGTTGCGGGTATCGTGCCGGCCTATATCGGGTTTGATGCAACGGCCAAATCGCTGCATGTTGGGTCTTTGATTCAAATTATGATGTTTCGCTGGTTGCAAAAAACTGGCCATAAACCACTCGTTCTGATGGGTGGCGGTACAACCAAAGTCGGTGATCCCAGCTTTCGCGCGGATGAACGCCCTTTGCTAACAGAAGACCAGATCAACGAAAACATCAACGGTATAAAGTCTGTGTTTTCGTCTTATGTCACCTTTGGCGATGGGCCAAGTGATGCACTGATGGTCAACAATGCCGAGTGGCTGGATGGTTTGAATTACCTCGAATTTCTGCGCGATATTGGGCGGCATTTTTCTGTTAATCGTATGTTGGCCTTTGAAAGTGTTAAGTCACGTATTGATCGCGAGCAATCCCTGTCGTTTCTTGAGTTCAATTATATGATCCTGCAAGCGTATGATTTCATGGAACTTAACCGCCGCTATGGCTGCTTGATGCAAATGGGCGGTTCGGATCAATGGGGTAACATCGTTAACGGTATCGATTTGACCCGCCGCGTTCTTAAGGGCGAAGTTTATGGCCTTACGTCGCATCTGTTAACCACGTCTGACGGCAAGAAAATGGGCAAGTCCGCTGATGGCGCGGTTTGGTTGAACGCAGAAATGCGGTCGCCTTACGAGTTCTGGCAGTTTTGGCGTAACACTACGGATGCGGATGTTGGCCGCTTCCTCAAGCTCTATACCGAATTGCCCGTTGATGAATGTGATCGACTTGGCGCGCTTGAAGGGCAAGAAATTAATGACGCCAAAATTCAGCTTGCCAATGAAGTGACAACACTGGCGCACGGTATTGAAGCTGCGCAAACTGCCGAAGCAACTGCGCGTGAAGTGTTTGAAAAAGGCGGTGTCGGTGATGATTTGCCGACAGTACTGCTAAGTGCATCTGACATCGGTGACGGAATTTCGACGGCGGCTCTGTTTGTTCAAGCGGGGTTAGCTGGATCAGGAAAAGAGGCCAAACGGCTGATCTCAGGGGGCGGTGCTAAGATAAACGACGCGCCAATAACCGAAATTTCGATGCTTTCTTTGAAGGATATCGCGCCCGGCCTGAAACTATCGGCCGGGCGCAAAAAACACGCATTGGTCAAATTGACTGATTGATCGTAGCCCGACTACTTATCCGGGCTACGACTTCACTAATTTCCCAGCATCCAAGTTCCGTCTGGATGGAACGCATGGAACGCAAATGCAAACATCACGTCATGGGGCAAATCTTTGCCTGCGCCATCTTTGACTCGAATGGTTCCCACGTTTTTACCTTTGCTGATCTTGCGCGAGTCCAAAGCCGAGGCTTGGCCAGAGGTCCAGGTGATTGTCACGCCATCTTCAGTCAAGTTTTCAAGCTCTTGCATCCGCGCCATTGGCCAGGCTCGATTGCCAACCTTAATCACGCGAACCAAAGGTGAAATACCATGCGGTGGCATCTCGCCGCTATAAAGGAAAGGTCGCGCTGCGCCATCATAACCAACATAGGGATTGCGCCCATAAGGTCGATTTGCTCGTGGTTGATCCATCACCAAACCATCAGGATTACGCGCCTTAAACTCAGACCAGCTTTCCATCCAACTTGGCAATTGCGTCAATTGATCACCCATATGTTCGCCAACGACACCTTCGCCAATAGCTTGTTGCCACCAGCTTTCGGTTTCGCGGTCATACATGATCATATCAGAATTTCTAAGCTTGCCGGAAACACCAAAGGTGCGGGTTTCACCGTTGATCTGCCCGTCAAACACAAGGGCCGAATTGCACAGCGGACAGAAAGTCACTGTTACATGCTGCCCATCTATGATGTCGTTCACAATTTCATGCCAGGTCAAATACCGGATCGGATAAGCCCGCGGCGTTTGCCCATCCAGTTCAAGCGCGATTACCGGTTCGCGCTTTCCCAATCGGCTTTCTTCACTGACATTGATAAAAGTCGGATCATCCACCGCCGGAATACCGTCTTTTGGCGGGCCACCACTTAAGATGTCGTCAAAATCAACCGATGTTCTGGTGAAATCTGTGGTCGGCCATTCGTGTTGCCACTGACTAACCTGTGCGCTTGCTACGCTTGCCACGACAGTCAATGCCGCTGCAATTATTCCTGTACAAACTTGTTTCTTCATGCGTCTTCCCCTGAAATAATCTTCAGGGAAAGACTGTCAGATTGTATTTGCCTGCGATAGCCATGTTCACGCAGTTATGAGAACACGGCATTTACACTTGTTCACTTAACCAATTATTCGCCGGACTTTATGCGCACAGTTTTCATATAATCCGGATTTTGAACTGATCCATTTTGATCTGGATTGCCTTTCTTGATCGCATCAACAACGTCTTGGCCAGCAATCACTTCCCCGACCACTGTGTATTTGCCGTTCAAAAATGGCGCCGGGCTAAACATGATAAAAAACTGCGAATTGCCGCTGTCTGGGCTGTTTGCCCGCGCCATACCAACGACGCCACGAAGGAATTCCTTGTCGGAAAATTCGGCTTTCAGATTGTCAAAATCTGATGATCCTGTGCCCGCGCGAGCCACAGAGCCTGTGCGTTTACCATATTGAACGTCGCCAGTTTGGGCCATGAAACCATCAATCACACGGTGAAATACCACATCGTCATAAGCCCCCGCAGCAGCCAGCGCCTTGATCTGGGCAGTATGGCCTGGTGCCAATTCCGAATTCAGCCGAATTTCGATGATCCCACTGGTTGAACCAGCAACTTCAATTACCAAGATATCTTGACCGGGCGCAGGATCAACTGCAGCCGTGTCCGCCACGTTTTGGACGACGGTTTCCAAATTCGTAGCCTCGGTAGTGATCGGGTCAGCCTGAGTAAAATACATGTACCCAGCGAAACCCACGACAACAATTGCGGCTAAAGCGGCAATACGAGCGATAGATCTGTTCATGCTACGTCAGCCGCAACCTTCACGGAAATCATCCGGTCAGGGTTCATCGGCGGCTCGCCTTTTGGAATTGCATCGACATGTTCCATACCTTTAGTCACACGACCATAAACCGTATATTGACCGTTCAGAAAATGGCCGTCCGCAAGCATCAGAAAGAACTGTGAATTGGCGCTATCTGGGCTTTGCGAACGTGCCGCGCCCAACATACCACGATCAAACGGAATCTTTGAAAACTCGGCTTTGACGTTGCCCAACTCAGACCCGCCAGTTCCAGCCGCGCGGATATTGAAGTTCTCTTCCATATTGCCGTTTTGAACGTCGCCGGTTTGCGCCATGAAGCCATCGATTACACGGTGAAACGTCACGTTATCATACGCACCAGCACGGGCTAGTTCTTTGATCCGTGCGCAATGCAACGGCGCCACATCCAACAAAAGTGCGATATGCACAGGGCCGTCTTTTAGTTCAATAATGATGGTGTTTTCTAGATCGATTGCATCAGCCATTTTGGCCTCCAGTTCAGTAAATTTTGCCGGAGACTAAAGAACATGAACAGATTTGCAAAGCGACAGTTTGGCGCGTGATCAGATTATTTACGGTATTTTGCAAGCAACGCCGCGCAGACGGAAGCTGGAACAAACTTTTGAACGTCACCACCAAGTCTGGCAATTTCTTTAACCAGCTTACTTGCAATCGCCTGATGTTTCGCATCCGCCATCAAGAACACAGTTTCCACCGATGCATCAAGCGCACGGTTCATGCCAACCATTTGATATTCATACTCAAAGTCGGCAACAGCGCGTAGGCCACGAATAATTACACCAGCCCCAACATCCCGGGCGCAATCGATCAACAAGTTTTCAAATGGATGCACAACGATTTCAAAGTCAGAACCGTTCATCGCTTTGGCGCATTCAGCTTCGATCATGGCCACGCGTTCTTCTAACGAAAACAACGGGCCCTTGTCGCGATTAATAGCAACACCAATGACCAAGCGATCAACCAACGCGCTGGCACGACGGATAATATCAATATGACCGTTGGTAATTGGATCAAATGTGCCGGGGTAAAGTCCAGTGCGCATGGGAAATTTCCGTCTGCCGGTAAGTCTGATGGAAGTTTATTGCGCCATTCAAACGGTTACAACAACTATCTTGCCCGTAGTATTACGGACCTAGCCAGTCGGAGCCCCAAAAAATCAAAACCCTTTGATCATACCCTCAAGCGCTTGGTTTTCCATTGTCATTTCCGACAAGCGGGCTTGAACAGCATCGCCAATGGAAATCAGGCCAATTAATTTGCCGTTTTCCATCACAGGCAGATGCCGAAATCGGCCATCTGTCATTGTGCGTAGAACCGCGTCGACCGTTTCATTCTTAGAGCATGTAACAATCTTTTTTGTCATCAATTCGGCCACAGCATCATGCAAACATCCGGTGCCGCGTTTGCCAAGTTCACGCACGATATCACGTTCGGAAATCATACCGGCAACCGTTTGCCCACTGTCATCCGACACAATCAGTGCACCAATGCGTTTGCTGGACAAAATCGAAGCCGCATCAGAAACCGATAGGCTTGATGAAATTGTTTCAATGTTCTGATTAGGTTTGCTGCTAAGAATTTGCTGAACTAACATTGCGGCCTCCGGTAATTAATTTTCTTACGATTATCGTGCCTTAAGGGTCATAATCTGTCAAGGCAGCGCCGCTAGGTTTGTCCCTCAAGTCGCGCAACTTCGCGCCGCAGTTTTTGCGTCAGTGTTTCAGCAAACCGATTAAGCCGTTCCACACGTCGATCATCAGCATGACGGATCAAATAAAACGTGCGTTTCAATGAAACCTCGTTTTGCAACAACTTCACCAGTTCGGGAAAAGCCGGCATGGCAAAATCATGGACGATGCAAACGCCAGCCCCAATACGGGCCCAGTTTAATTGCACCGAAAAACTGTTTGAGGTTAGCGACGCATGTGCCGCCTGCCCGATCTCGGCCACATAATCCAGTTCTTTGTCAAAAATCATGTCCGGAATATACCCAATAATCCGGTGGTTTTTCAGGTCGTCCTTGGTCTTTATGGGGTCATGGCTGGCCAGATAGCTTTTTGACGCGGCGAGATGCAGTTGATAATCGGCTACCTTTTGAACTGTCAGGCGTCCAGTTTGCGGCGGTGAAACGGTTAAGGCCATATCAGCCTCACGTTTTGAAAGGTTAAACACGCGAGGCAGCGCAACAATTTGCACCTCAAGCCCTGGATTTTCATCACAGATTTCGGCACATACCTGCGGCAACAAATAATTCGCCGACCCGTCTGGCGCACCAATACGAATTGAACCTGACAGGACATTTGATTGGCCCTGCGCCTCGTTCAACGCGTGCACCACTGCCTGTTCGACTTGTGTCGCATGGGCCAACAAGCTTTCACCCGCATCGGTCATTGCATAGCCTTGTGGCGACTTCACAAACAGATGGGATTGCAGTTGATCTTCAAGCCGCGCAATGCGCCGCCCAACGGTTGCTGGATCAAGTTTCAGCAATTTCCCAGCATTTGAAATGGAGCTAAGACGAGCCACAGCCAGAAATATCCGCAAATCATCCCATTTGATATTGCTGTCCATATTTCACCCATGCATTTTCGCAATATGCTTTTGGTATTTTTGCGCTGTTATCCGCAAAAACGCAAGACTATGATAGGCTCAGATCTGAGAATTCTTTAGGAGAAATATCATGCAAGAACTTACACATTACATTAACGGCGAACATGTTAAGGGCACGTCCGGGCGCTTTGCAGACGTTTACAATCCGGCCATTGGCGAGATTATTGCCAAGACTCCGTTGGCGTCAGTCGCTGAAATGGACATCGCAGTTGCGGCTGCAAAGGCTGCGCAACCAGCTTGGGCCGCCCAAAACCCACAGCGCCGCGCGCGCGTGATGATGAAAATGGTCGCGCTTTTGCACCGCGATATGGACAAATTGGCGGAAGCCTTGTCGCGCGAGCACGGCAAAACTTTGCCCGATGCGGCAGGCGATGTTATTCGCGGCCTTGAAGTTGTGGAATATTGCATCGGTGCGCCACAATTGTTGAAGGGCGAATATACTGATGGCGCGGGCCCTGGCATTGACATGTATTCCATGAAGCAGGCGCTTGGCGTGTCTGCGGGCATCACACCATTCAACTTTCCAGCAATGATCCCAATGTGGATGTTTGCCCCAGCGATTGCGTGTGGCAACGCGTTTATCCTAAAACCATCCGAGCGTGATCCATCCGTGTGCCTAATGTTGGCCGAGTTGATGGAAGAAGCTGGCTTACCAAAAGGCATCATGCAGGTAGTCAATGGTGACAAAGAAGCGGTTGATGCGATTATTAACCACGACGATATTCAATCCATCGGTTTTGTTGGCTCCACCCCAATCGCTGAATATATCTATGCCGGCGGCTGTGCCGCAGGTAAACGCGTGCAGTGTTTTGGTGGTGCAAAGAACCACGCCATTATCATGCCAGACGCGGATATGGATAATGTGGTTGATGCCCTGATCGGTGCCGGTTTTGGCGCGGCTGGCGAACGTTGCATGGCGATTTCAGTTGCCGTTCCGGTTGGCGAAGATACAGCGGACCGCTTGATCGCCGCCCTAGCCCCTCGCGTGGAAAGCCTGAAAATCGGGCCATATACTTCGGGTAAAGATGTTGATTTCGGTCCAGTGATTACCGGTGCGGCCAAGGATAAAATCAACGCGCTGGTGGAAACTGGTGTTGAACAGGGGGCCAATTTGGTGGTCGATGGCCGGGGATTTTCCCTGCAAGGCTATGAAGACGGGTTCTTTGTCGGCGCCTCGCTGTTTGATAACGTGACGACTGATATGGAGATTTACAAACAGGAAATATTTGGCCCCGTTTTGTCGGTGGTTCGCGCCAATACCTATGAGGATGGCCTCAAAATGGCGATGGACCATGAATATGGCAACGGCACCGCAATCTTTACCCGCGATGGCGACACCGCGCGCGATTTTGCCAACCGGATCAATGTCGGCATGGTTGGAATTAATGTGCCGATCCCTGTGCCTTTGGCCTATCACACTTTTGGCGGTTGGAAAAAGTCGGCGTTTGGCGATTTAAACCAGCACGGGCCTGATGCGTTTAAGTTTTATACACGAACAAAAACCGTAACGTCACGCTGGCCTTCGGGCACTAAAGAAGGTGCTGATTTTTCTATTCCAACGATGGACTAAAGAAACAGGCGGGGGGGCTAGCGGCCCCTCGCAACTTGCTCAGGGTATTGAGTGAACACTGAAGTTTCCTTGCCCAAGAGCATAAAACCTGCCAGCCTTACAGTTAACCTTGGAAGGGCAAAAAATGAGCGGGTTTGAACCAAGTTTTACGATGGGGATCGAAGAAGAATATCTTCTTGTCGATCTTGAAACCCTTGACCTTGCAGTTGCACCCGATGCCCTGATGGCCGATTGCGCTGCTGAACTTGAGGGGCAGGTTAGCCCCGAATTTCTGCAGTGCCAGATCGAAATTGGCACGAAAGTTTGCCAAAATATCGGGCAGGCCCGCGATGATCTAAAACGCCTGCGCGAGTGTGTGCACAGGGTTGCGATAAATTATGGCATGGCGCCGATCGCTGCGTCTTGTCATCCTTTTGCGGACTACCGACAGCAAGATCACACCAAAAAAGATCGCTATGACACGTTGCGCAAGGATCTTGCCGGTGTCGCGCGGCGTATGTTGATTTGTGGTCAGCATGTGCATGTGGGCATTGAGGACGACAATACCCGCATCGATTTGATGAACCAATTTACCTATTTCTTGCCGCATCTTTTGGCGTTGTCTGCCTCTTCGCCGTTTTGGAAAGGCATCGATACAGGATTGGCGTCTTATCGTTTAACGGTATTTGACAACCTACCGCGCACGGGATTGCCACCCAGATTTTCGTCTTATGGCGAATATCAACGGTCAGTTGATATGATCATCGGCTCAGGCGCGATTGAAGACAGCACCAAAATCTGGTGGGATATTCGACCTTCCGCCCGGTTTCCAACTTTGGAAAGCCGTATTTGCGATGTGTCGCCCCGTCTTGAAGATACGTTGTCGATTGCCGCGTTAACCCAGTGCATTATGCGAATGCTATGGCGTTTGCGCAAAGCCAACCAACGCTGGCGGATTTATGACCGGTTTTTGATCGGCGAAAATCGCTGGCGGGCGCAACGATACGGCGTCGGCAACGGATTGATCGATTTTGGCGCTGGTGGCGTGGCTTCGATGTCGGATTTATTGGAAGAACTGATTGAACTGTTGGCCGAGGATGCCCAAGCTCTAGAATGCGTGCCGGAAATAGCCCGTCTACGTGACATCGTGAAAAATGGCACGAGTTCCGATCGCCAAAGACAGATCTACGCTGATGTAACCAGTGCCGGTGGCGATCACGCAGCTGGCTTACGCGCGATTGTAAATGGCCTTGTCGGCGAGTTTTGTGAAGGCTTGTAAAACTCCTGCAACATTCGTTAATTAAACAAGTGTTCAATTCCAATTAACGCTTTGGGGGCCGCCAGTGGATTTTGCGCTAACAGAAGAACAATCAGCAATTTTTGATATGGCGCATGATTTTGGCCAAAGCCATATCGCACCGTTCGCCCGCGAGTGGGAAACCGATGGAGAAATTCCAAAATCCCTGTGGCCAGAACTTGGAGCCCTTGGCCTTGGCGGGATTTATGTCAGCGAAGAATATGGTGGTTCAGGCCTATCGCGTCTTGATGCGACCCTTGTGTTTGAAGCGTTGGCAATGGCCTGCCCTTCGGTTGGGTCGTTTCTATCGATCCACAATATGTGCGGCGGCATGATCGATAAATTCGCCAGCGACGCGTTTAAAGCCGAATGGTTGCCCAAAATATGCTCAATGGAAAAAGTCGTGTCTTATTGCTTGACGGAACCGGGTTCTGGTTCGGATGCAGCGGCGATGAAAACCCGCGCTGAACGCACGAATGAAGGTTATTCGCTAAACGGTACAAAGGCGTTTATTTCCGGCGGCGGCTATTCTGATGCATATGTGGTTATGTGCCGAACCGGTGAAAATGGCCCAAAGGGTGTGTCGACGCTGTTAATAGAAGACGGTGCAAGTGGTTTGTCTTTTGGCGCGCGCGAACAAAAGATGGGCTGGCTGTCACAACCAACGACCCAAGTTCAGTTTGATGATTGCGGTGTTCCAGCGGACAACTTAATCGGCGAAGAAGGTCTTGGGTTTACCTATGCAATGGCAGGTCTTGATGGTGGCCGATTGAATATCTCGGCCGGGGCTTTAGGTGGTGCGCAAGCAGCTTTAAGCGCGACCCTAATTTATATGGGCGAACGCACCGCATTCGGCAAAACCATCGACCAG
Organism: Paracoccaceae bacterium; assembly: GCA_047622625.1. GTDB lineage: Bacteria > Pseudomonadota > Alphaproteobacteria > Rhodobacterales > Rhodobacteraceae > UBA5972. The sequence goes on from JBLHMX010000044.1 coordinate 13,611, forward strand.
TTCCAAGCCCTGCAATTTCGTCTGGCCGACATGGAAACCGAACTACAAGCCGCCCGAACGTTTCTACGCCAAGCCGCGTGGAAATTGGACACGGGCGCGCCAGATGCGACAAAGTTCTGCGCCATGGCCAAACGGTTTGTCACAGACACGGCCTTTGATGTCGCCAATGGTTGCTTACAACTGCACGGCGGTTACGGATATTTGGCCGACTATGGCATTGAAAAACTGGTGCGAGATTTGAGGGTTCATCAGATATTGGAAGGCACAAACGAGATTATGCGCGTAATAATCAGCCGCGCCCTATTGGCCGAGAGGGGCTGATGCCAAACTCAAACGTCGACATAGACATCCGAATTGACGGGCGCGCAGGTCGCATCACTCTGAACAGGCCACAGGCCCTGAATGCCCTGACATATAAGATGTGTCTAGAAATTGAGGCAGCACTTGATTTATGGCGTGATGATCCCGTCGTTAAACTGGTGATTATTGACGCTAATGGCGACAAAGCCTTCAGCGCGGGTGGCGATATTCAGGAAATGTACGACACGGGCAAAGCGGGTGATTACGCCTACGGACAGAAATTCTGGTTCGACGAATACCGGATAAACGCCAAGATTGCAGGTTACCCGAAACCCTATGTGGCCTTCATGCAGGGGTTTACTATGGGGGGCGGCGTTGGCGTTTCTTGCCACGGCAGCCACCGCATTGTTGGGGAAACCAGCCAGATTGCGATGCCAGAATGCGGTATCGGGCTGGTACCAGATGTTGGTGGATCGTTTTTGTTAGCATCAGCACCTGGTCATGCTGGGGAATATTTGGGCCTGACTTCGGCGCGGATGGCAGCATCAGATGCAATATACGCCGGATTTGCCGATTTCTTTATCGCGCAGGATCGTTGGCGCACATTGATCGAAATCCTCTGCGTAAGTGGTGATGTCTTTTTAGTGCAAAACTATGCCTCAAGTGAAATGCGGCCGGATCCTGGTCCGCTTCAGACAGAAAAGCAGGCAATCGATATCCTGTTTTCTGGTGGAAACGCGGCGACAATCAGTGAGCGGCTTAAGGCTTGCGACACAGAATTTGCCGCGGGTGCGTTAAAGAACTTGGGTCGCAATTCGCCGCTATCATTAGCATGTGCCGCCGAAATGCTGCACCAGTTGCGGCCAAACAACGATATTGCGATCGCCCTTAACCTAGAATACCGGTTTACCTTTCGCGCCATGCAGCACGGTGATTTCATCGAAGGCATTCGCGCCGCTATCATCGATCGTGATCGTAAACCGCACTGGAAACATGACTCACTCACAGAAGTATTAGATGACGAGGTGGCGCAAATGTTAGCGCCACTTGGCAACAATGGTTTGAACCTTATGGAGCAATTGGCATGAAAATTGGATTTATCGGCCTTGGGAACATGGGCGCGCCGATGGCGGCGAATTTGGCGGCGGCTGATCACCAGGTGACTGGTTTTGACTTAGTGGCCGCCTGCCCGACTGGTGTGAGTAAAGCGCAGACAGCGATTGAATGCGCCACGGGGCAAGACATAGTCATCACCATGTTGCCAAATGGGGCAATCCTGCAATCCGTCGCTGCCGAGATTATTCCGGCTATGGAAAAAGACGCGGCATTTGTTGATTGCTCGACCGTAGATGTGGAAAGCGCGCGTATAGTCGCGGCAGATGCAACAACTGCTGGTCTTCTGGCAGTGGACGCACCTGTGTCCGGTGGCACAGGTGGTGCAACGGCTGGAACGCTGACTTTTATGGCCGGTGGATCAGACGCAGCCTTTGCCAAAGCCGCGCCGCTTTTTGACATCATGGGACAAAAGGCCGTGCATTGCGGCGACAGCGGCGCAGGTCAGGCCGCCAAGATTTGCAACAATATGATCCTTGGCATCACCATGATCGGCACATGCGAGGCTTTTGCATTGGCTGACAAACTGGGTCTTGACCGTCAAAAGATGTTTGACGTGGTTTCAACATCATCAGGTTATAGCTGGAGCATGAATGCCTATTGTCCCGCCCCAGGGATTGGCCCGACATCGCCCGCTGACAATGATTACAAGCCCGGATTTGCTGCCGAACTGATGCTCAAAGACCTGAGATTGTCCCAACAAGCGGCAAAAGGCGCCGATGCGGCGACACCTTTGGGCCAACATGCGACGCAATTGTACGAAACATTCGTTGAAGAAGAAGGCGGATTAGGCATGGATTTTTCAGCCATGTTGCCAAGATTTGTGAAAATAAACCGATAAATCACTAAAACTGTGTGAAAATTGTCGCGAAAACACGAACAATCCGCAATCCCTCCTAATTTTGGCCACAAATCAACTCAAAGTAGTCCTCACAAAGTTAGAATAAACGAACGGGTAACTGGAGGGGACAGAAATGTTCAGGAATAACGTGGGTCCAAAGGACCGGGTATATCGTGCTGTGGCGGCAATCATTCTGATTTCGTCGTATTTTTCAGCACCGGAATTTGCCTTAAAATGGGTGATTTTATTTTCCGGTCTGTATTTGTTTTTCACTGCGGTGATGTCAACTTGTGCCATCTATTCGGTAACAGGTCGCAACACCAATGATGAAGCTGACGCCGAAACTGAAGTTGAAGCAGAAGCGTGATTTTCCCGGCGTCGTTCAGTTTTTACGCTGAATGACGCCGCGAACTACCCAAATAATACGCGTGGGTTTTCCAACGAATGACACTAAATATAGCGGTTGTACCTGCCTCAGAATACATATTTGGGCGAATTGTTGCAAACTTATGCCTTTTCTGATATGAACCCCCCACTAACTGCCCGGCTAACGGGCGCAGCTTTGTGGAGTGATCATGTTCCAAAACAACGTCGGCGGCGTTGATCGTATTGTCCGAGCGATAATCGGGCTTGCCCTAATTGCCGCAGTATTCATGTATCCAGATTTGGCGAATTGGAAATGGGTGACCCTGTTTATTGGCCTGTACCTGATGTTCAC
>JBLHMX010000045.1:0-16395 GCA_047622625.1 Paracoccaceae bacterium
GGCTTTCAGCACTTGCCGCTGAAATTGGTATTTGGCTGTTAATCGGTTCGCTTGCTTTGAAAACCGACGATCCTGATGGGCGGTTTGCTAATCGGTCGTTTTTACTTGGGCCTGACGGCAAAATCGTGGCGAAATATGACAAAATCCATATGTTTGACGTGGATATTAGCGCCACTGAAACCTGGCGCGAATCTGATGGTTACCGACCTGGTCAGCAGGCTGTGTTGGCCAACACGCCGTTAGGCAAAGTCGGTATGGTAATTTGTTATGATTTGCGGTTTCCACATCTGCATCGGGATTTGGGTAAAGCAGGTGCCCAGATCATTGCCCAGCCGTCAGCATTTTCACCGGTTTCAGGCGCGGCCCACTGGCACGTACTTTTACGCGCACGGGCCATTGAAACAGGATGTTATGTACTGGCACCTGCCCAATGCGGTGCGCACAAAATATCCACACCTAAAGGGCGTTCGACATACGGTCATTCTTTGGCCGTCGGGCCTTGGGGTGAAATTTTGGCCGATGGCGGCACGGAACCTGGCATTACATTGCTTGACATTAATCTTGACCAAGTCGCTCAAGCCCGCAATCGCATCCCGTCACTATCACACGATCGGGCTTACGGTGGGATCGCATGACCCCGAAAAGTGATCCACTTGCAATCGCCCTGTTTTCTGAAATTGCGATGGCCGAACAATTGGCGCGAAGTCGACTTTTGAAGCGTTTGCCTAAGGGGATGGAGGTTTCGCACTTTACTGTACTGAACCATTTGGCCCATGTAGGCGGCGAGCGGACACCGGCGCAATTGGCGCGCCTTTTTCACGTGACTAAAGGTGCGATGACAAACACTTTGGGTAAATTGGAAACCTCAGGTTTCATCCATATTCGCCCTGATTGGGATGACGCCCGGCGTAAGTTTGTAGCAATAAGTCCGGCAGGACAGGCCGCACGGGACGAGGCAGTTATTTCAATTGCCCCTGTTTTTGACAGCATGGTACGCGCACTGGGCGCTGACAAAATTCGTGCAGCACTACCGTTTCTGCGGGAATTGCGCGGCGAGCTGGAACAAGACGAATAGTCTAGCCTTGGTCTGGCTTTACGCTTGCGGTCACATAATTCACGCTTTGATCTTTATCGGATATTGACCACGACCAAAGGATTGGATTGAACACAAACCCTTTCAGATCTACGTTCGTCAGGCCAGATTTCGTGATCAATTCTATCAGCTCTTCCGGCGTAATAAATTTGTTCCAGTCATGTGTGCCCTTTGGCAACCAACGCATCACATGTTCGGCCCCAATAATCGCCATCAGGTAACTTTTAGGATTGCGATTTAGGGTTGAACACAACATTAAACCACCCGGTTTCAACAACTGCCGACAAGCGGTCAAATAGACCAGCGGATCGGCAACATGTTCAACAACTTCCATGTTTAACACGACGTCAAACTGTTCGCCGTTAGCTGCCAGTTCTTCGGCCGTGACGTTGCGATAATCGATACTCAGGCCCGATTGTTCCGCGTGAATTTGGGCAACAGGAATGTTTCCGGCAGCCGCGTCAGCGCCAATAACATTGGCACCAAGTCGGGCCATTGGTTCGGATAACAAACCACCACCACAACCGATATCAAGCAACTGCAGCCCCTTAAATGGCAAGGCTTGCGTTAAATCACGGTTGAATTCTGTTGCGATCTGTTGAGTGATGTAATCCAACCGGCACGGGTTCATCATGTGAAGCGGTTTAAACTTGCCGTTCACGTCCCACCATTCGGTCGCCATTGCTTCAAATTTTGCGACTTCACTTGGGTCAATTGTTGTTGTGGATTGCATTGCACTCTCCTAATCAACCTGCAAAGATTGACGCCTAAACAGGGTCACAGGAACTATATAGTCTGCCAATGCACAAGTCTGCCAGCCAAAACACCGCGACCGATTACCTGTATCCATCCATCGGGCCGTTCGATCAGCGGATCATGAAAGTCAGTGGTGGCCACGAGATTTATGTCGAGCAATGTGGCAACCCAAAAGGTATTCCGGTCGTGGTTTTACATGGCGGGCCTGGCGGCGGGTGCAGCCCGGCGATGAGGCGGTTTTTTGACCCAAGCGTCTTTCGGGTTGTTCTTTTTGATCAGCGCGGATGCGGCCGTTCCAAGCCCCACGCCAGCGTTGAAAACAATACAACATGGGATCTTGTTGAAGACATAGAAGCGATCCGCCAGTTGTTGAAAATCGACAGTTGGATGGTTTTTGGCGGCTCTTGGGGGGCAACGCTGTCTTTGATCTATGGCCAAGCACACCCGGACCGAACAAAAGCATTGGTTTTGCGCGGCGTGTTTCTGATGACCCAACCTGAACTTGACTGGTTTTACGGCGGAGGGGCGGGAAAGTTCTGGCCTGAAAAATGGGACAAGTTTTCGTCGATGATACCGGCAGACGAACAAGGTGATTTGATCGCCGCCTATCACAAGCGATTGTTTGGCTCAGACATCGACGTGCAAACAGAATTTGCCCGCGCTTGGTCAGGCTGGGAAAGTGGCCTAGCGGTGTTGGAGCCTGGTGATAATCGTGGGGTCAGCCCTGCGGGTTATGCGCGTGCGTTTGCGCGCCTGGAAAACCACTATTTCACCAACGCTGGATTTTTGTCCGCTGATCAGGCGATTTTGAAAAACCTTGATAAGTTGTCAGATATTCCTGGCGTGATCGTTCAGGGCCGGTACGATATGATTTGCCCGCCAAACAGCGCCTATGCGTTAGCAGCTGGATGGAAGCGGTCGAAACTGGTGATGGTTCCATCTGCAGGACATGCATTGTCCGAGCCGGGAATAACAGTTCAATTGGTTAATGCGATGAATGAGCTACGAATCTTATAGGCGTGTAACAAAACAAGAAAGTTGTGACATGGATAATGATGAGGAACCAATTATCGCCGTTCGTGAAAACGCCTTTTTGCGAGCCGCTAAAATACCGATCCTAAAAGATACTGACGGTTCAGAAATCGAAACCAAACCGGTTATGGCGTTATGCCGATGTGGCGCCAGCGCGAATAAACCATATTGCGATGGTAGCCACAAAAAGATCGATTTTGATGGAACCGCCGACGACAACACGTCGCGCGACCGAATATATTCTTATGAAGGTGCCGAGATCGATGTGCATTTTTCCAAACTGCTTTGCTCGCATGCAGCAGAGTGTGGCAGACTTTTAAGCAAAGTTTTTGATGCATCGCAACGGCCCTGGATAAAACCTGATAACGGGACAATCGACGAAATAAAAACGGCGGTTAATGCCTGCCCCTCGGGCGCGCTAAGATACAATTTGAAGGGCGAAAACCCCCAACAGTTGGACCCGACAGAGGTCGGTATGTCCATTCAAAAGGATGGGCCATATTGGGTCAAGAACGTACCACTTGAAGGCAGCACAACTGGGCCTAATGGGTCAGGCGCAAAATACGTTTTATGCCGATGTGGGCTGTCTCGCAACAAACCTTATTGCGATGGATCGCACCGCGATAAGGGTTGGTCAGACGAAGACGTGATCTAGAAACTGGCTGCTAGACGTGACCCCTGGTTAATCGCGCGCTTGGCGTCAAGTTCGGCGGCCACATCTGCGCCACCGATTACGTGACACGAAATTCCGGCGCCGTCCAAGGCGTCCGCCAAGCTGCGTTCGGGCAATTGTCCGGCGCACATTACGATTGTATCAACCTCTAGCAACGTTGGGTTTTCGCGGGCTTCTCCGTATGAAATATGCAATCCGTCTGCATCAATTCGTTCGTAATTGATGCCTGCGATTTCTTTCACGCCTTTCATTTTCAAGGCGGCGCGGTGAATCCAGCCGGTGGTCTTACCCAGACCTTTCCCCAGTTTCTGCTTTTTGCGTTGTAACAAGGTCACTTCGCGCGCGGCTGCATGCGGTTGTGGCCCTTCGGGTCGCAGGCCACCGCGATTTTCTTTAGGGCTACTAACCCCCCATTCTTGTTGCCAAACGTCCAAGTCTTCGGCGGGGCTTACACCTTGATGAACAAGATATTCGGCAATGTCAAAACCAATACCGCCAGCGCCAATAATTGCAACGCGTTTGCCGACTTCTGCGCCATTTTTTAGCACATCGATGTAAGACAGAACATTCGGGCCATCTTGACCGGGAATACCTGGATCGCGTGGCGTTACGCCTGTGGCGACTACGACTTCGTCAAAGCGTTCTAGATCACTAACGCCTGCGTCATTTCCCAATATTATGTCGACACCAAGTTCGGCCAATTGGGCGCGGTAATAATCGACAAGCCCGAAAAACTCTTCTTTTCCGGGGACCATTTTTGCGATGTTTAACTGGCCACCAATTTCGTCGGCGCGATCAAAAAGGCTGACTTTGTGGCCGCGTTGAGCCGCGACAACTGCCGTTGCCAAACCAGCGGGACCGGCCCCAACTATCGCCAGATTTTTCGGGTTTTCAGTTGGCGTATAATGCAGTTCCGTTTCCGAACAGGCGCGCGGATTAACAAGGCATGAACAGGCTTTTCCGCTGAATACATGGTCAAGACAGGCTTGATTGCAGCCTATACAGGGTACAATCAAGTCCGCCTTGCCATCGCGGGCCTTTGAAACAAATTCAGCATCTGCCAAGAATGGTCGCGCCATTGAAACCATATCGGCACAGCCGTCTGACAAGACACTTTCGGCAACATCCGGCGTGTTGATCCGGTTTGAGGTTATGACAGGGATCGAAACATGTCCCCTTAAGTTCTTGGTGACCCAAGTCCAAGCGCGGCGTGGCACGCTGGTTGCAATCGTTGGAATGCGGGCTTCGTGCCAACCGATTCCGGTGTTTAGGATTGTGGCACCTGCATTCTCGATCTCTTTGGCCAGTTGCACCACCTCTTCAAAGGTTGATCCGTTTGGTACAAGGTCAATCATTGAAAGGCGGTAAATGATGATGAATTCCGCACCAACTGCTTCGCGCACGCGGCGGATAACTTCGATCGGCAGGCGAATGCGATTTTCATAGGAACCGCCCCAGCGGTCAGTTCGTTTGTTGGTGTGGGTGACAATAAATTGGTTCAGGAAATACCCTTCTGACCCCATAATTTCGACCCCGTCATAGCCTGCCTTTTGGGCACGCAAGGTGGCGGAAACGAAGTCGGCGATTTGTTTTTCAATGCCTTCTTCGTCTAGTTCTTTCGGGGCAAACGGTGAAATCGGCGATTTGATTGGCGATGGCGCGACACAATCAGGGCTGTAGGCATAGCGGCCGGTGTGCAGCAATTGCACACAGATTTTTGCATCGGTCTGGTGAACGGCAGCGGCCACTTTGGCGTGGATTGCAATAGATGCATCCGTATCTAACCAGCCGAAACTGCCTTTGTGGATCGGCGCGCCATTGCCGCTTTCCATGTTGGGGTAAACCCCGCCCGTCACGATTAAGCCAACACCACCTTTGGCACGTTCCAGAAAATATGCCGCCAGTTGATCCCCTGTTTCATCGCGATCTTCAAGACCTGTATGCATTGACCCCATCAGCACGCGGTTTTTCAGGCTAGTAAAGCCAAGGTCAAGTGGGGCGAACAGGTTGGGGTATTGTGGATGGCTCATTTGGGCATGCCTCTGGCAGATTTCAGGTCGGCCAAAGGTTGAGGGAATTCGCAGCACTTGTCACGCGAAACCCAGCGTCATTTAGTGGTTTCAACTATGTGTTTGCGAAATGCCTGTTTCAGCATTTCAAGTTCTGCCCGCAGCAACTTGACTTCCGAAAGCAAATCATCTTGCAATGGCGCGCCAGTTATCATGGCAAAACTATCAAGCGTCTTGCCCGAGTCCACGTCAGTAATAATAAAGGTTTGCACGCCCTCAAAAATCGAACTTGCTGGAATTTCAACGCGAACATTCCACGTTTTCTGGGCTTTTGCATCGGCAATGACCGAAACCCTGCCAAGTGTGGTATCGCGGTATCTTAGTTCTAAAACTGGATCGGATTTTAGCCGAGCTTTGGTGATCAGCAACCCTTCGTATGTTCCGGATTTGATGCGGGTTCTGGTTAATGTCAGGGTGCTCATTTCGTGCCTAAATATTTGATCGAATGTGACGCGACACTGTTAAGTCGCGCAAAGTGATTTGGTTCATTGACGGGCTGTCAAAGAATATATCGAACCAGATATGCTCAGCCCGGCTTTCATTAAACGGCACATATGCCAAATCGAATTCCGCCATGCTTGCATCCTGATCACGATTAATTTCTTTGCTCACCTGTTCGGTGTTTGGCCCGTGCTTCAAGTTTAGCCGTGTGGATACATCAATTGGGCGCTCGCTTTCGATGCGGATGGTCAACCGCAATACGTGCTTTTTGGTTAATCCATCCACCAATTCCGATGGGGCTTTGACCACAACCGATAAAAAGCTGCCGTCAAAAGCATAGACATCCAAACACAGGCCAAATGGCGCAAGATCGCGGGTCTTGGTATTGCGGATTTGCCGAATTGAAAGCATCTGCATTTTGCAATCGTGATACAGTGTGACGTCTTGCCCAAGGTGTGTGTCGTTGATCGCTGGCGCATGTCCTGATGGGTTTAGTTGACCGGCCCAAAGATCAGGGCGACCTGCCCAATCAGTCCCGTTTGGTAAATCCATTGCAGTCGAGCCGATAACAGGCCGAGCCAGTCGAGCGTCTGTGATGTGTTTAACGATACCGACCCGATGACCGATTGCCTTTGCCGAGTTTTGAAGGGCGCGCAGGTTTTCAAGGTTTGTTGTGCGCGCATAGTCTGCCAGCCGCTCCCATTGTCGAAGGGCGCGATTTGTTCTGAAAGACCCGATTATTCCTGTAGTAAATCTGCGCATGACGTTGTTTTTGCTTTGTCCGCTTGGTGAATTGTAGCCACAATTTTGCAGCCTTGCACGATATTCTTTCTAGTTGATAAGTTTTCGAAGCAAGCCAAGGGTCCAAAATGCATTTCCGGCTGTAACACGTTTCTTTTTCTTAGGGGGCTCGGCTGCAATTTGTTCTTCAACAGCCGCTGTTTGAATGGGTTCCGTAGGTATGCCGTTTTGCGATTTAATAAGGCCAGCGAACTCGCGCACCGTGGACAGCCCAATTTCCGGTGTTATGGGATCGGTTTGAAACCCGATGACTGAAACCGATACAATTTGGTCGTTCACGTCAAAGTAAGCGCGCCAGTAATCCTGGGCGGCATCTGGAACAACGCCCTCGCTTCTATCGGTCGCGCGGATAAAAAACGTTTGATCTTGTTGAAATGTTTCCAGCACATCAACCGTTGCTGGATCGGCATCACGGCTAAGGGCTGTGCGGCCAGTTTCTGACCGAAAAAAATTGTCTATAGACTCTAATGAGCCGGAAATAGATGCGCCATTGTTCGTGCCGGATATTGATGCAGTTAACAGTGCTTTGACTTTTGGGCTGGCGGCAAATGCTGATGGGGAAACCACGCGGCAGTTGCCTAACAGAACAAAAGCAAGATCCGGGCTAAACTGAGAGGTTTCGCGGTCGATGCAAAACCCAGGTGGACCTTTGACGTTAAGCGTCTGGCCTGAAACCTCGATCGAGTTCTTAGGTGCCGGCGCACGTGACACTGTGCCCAAACGGGACGAGCCGCAAGCCGAGACGCTTGCAACACATAGCAAAAGGGAAATGGTTTTGACCGGGAACCGATCAAATATCCATATAGACATGCTTTTCCTTCTCAGCGCCGGGATGGGTTACAGCGCCTTTGTTAGCTGGTCCAACAAGTTGTGCGTATTTCCACAATGCACCCGAAGCATAGATCGTTTCGCGTGGTCCAGCCCAAGCCTGTTTGCGCTTGGCCATGTCTTCGTCGGAAACCGCGATCGAAATTGTGCCTTTTATTGCGTCCAATGTGATTAGGTCACCATTTTCGACAAACGCAATTGGGCCGCCATGTGCCGCTTCTGGACCAACGTGGCCGACACAGAAACCGCGTGTTGCACCTGAAAAGCGTCCGTCGGTTATCAGTGCTACTTTTTTGCCCATACCTTGGCCCGACAATGCGGCCGTGGTTGCCAGCATTTCGCGCATTCCTGGACCGCCTGCGGGGCCCTCGTTGCGGATGACCAGAACCTCGCCTTCCTTGTAGGTGCGGTCTTGCACCGCAGCAAATGCTTCTTCTTCGCTTTCAAAAACGCGGGCTGGGCCGGTGAATACTATTTCGTCTTCGGACATTCCGGCGATTTTTACGATGGCACCTAACGGGGCCAAGTTGCCTTTCAGGCCGACAACGCCACCAGTTTTTGAAATTGGCTTATCGATTGGGTAAATCACACGGCCATCGGCCATGCGGGTGATTTTATCCAACTCTTCGCCCATAGATTCACCACTAGCGGTCATGCAATCTTCATGCATCAAACCCGCACGGCGAAGCTCCTTCATTACAACTGGAACACCACCGACTTCGTAAAGATCTTTGGCCACATATTCACCGCCCGGTTTAAGATCGACAAAATAAGGTGTGTCTCGGAAAATATCGCAAACGTCATCTAAATCGAAATCAATTCCGGCCTCATGAGCAATGGCGGGCAAGTGTAATCCGGCATTTGTTGAGCCGCCTGTACAGGCCACAACCCGCGCCGCGTTTTCTAGTGACTTTCGCGTAACAATATCGCGTGCCCGGATGTTTTTTTCCAACAAGTTCATTACTGCACGGCCTGAGGCTTCACCGTATTTATCGCGGCTTTCATATGGCGCCGGCATGCCTGATGAATTAATCAGGGCCAAACCGATCGCTTCGGACACACAGGCCATTGTATTGGCGGTGAATTGACCGCCACACGATCCAGCAGATGGGCAAGCAATTGCTTCCATCGCGCGCAAGGTTTCTTCGGTCATATTGCCAGCTTGATTTTGGCCGACAGCCTCAAATAAATCCTGAACAGTGATATCGCGGCCTTCAAACCGACCTGGCAGGATTGAGCCGCCATAAATAAACACAGACGGCGTGTTCAAACGCACCATCACCATCATCATGCCTGGCAGGGACTTGTCACAGCCTGCCAAACCAACAATCGCGTCATAGGCGTGGCCGCGCATGGTCAATTCCACACTGTCAGCAATGGCTTCACGACTGGCCAGCGAGGATTTCATGCCCTCATGACCCATCGCAATCCCGTCAGTTACGGTAATGGTGGTGAATTCGCGCGGCGTGCCGTCGGCGGCTTTAACGCCCATCTTAACCGATTGCGCCTGCCGACTAAGGGATATGTTGCAAGGAGCGGCTTCGTTCCAACAGGTCGCGACGCCAACCAAAGGCTGGTGAATTTCTTCTTCTGACAGGCCCATCGCATACATGTACGACCGATGCGGCGCGCGCGCAGCGCCTTCGGTAACATAGCGGCTCGGCAGGTTTGTTTTGTCAAATTTCTTGGTCATGATGGCAGTCCCTGAAGAATGTTTGTTCGCTGACTAAAGGGAATAAGCGAGCGCGTTAAAATGCACAAGACACCTGATTGCAGAAGCGTGCAATTGCCGATAGCGTCCCAGCAAAAGCCCGAGCGTAAAAAGGTGCCAATGCTTCCCAGTTTGAATGATAATTTCGTGCGGTACATCGCCCCGGCAAGGGCCAAACCGCAACTGTGGCGCCTGCTTGCTGGGCTGACCTTTGCCACCACGTTTTATTTCGTATTCATCACCACACTTGTGGTTTTCACCTCTTCAAACGGTATCAACCTTTTTGACGCTTTGAACGGAAAAGCAGGGCCGTTAGAAACTTCGGTTCTATTGTTTTCATTTTTCGGCATGGGCAGCGGTATTGTTTTGGCAGCCCGCCTATTTCAAAACCGCAGTTTGATGTCATTACTTGGCCCATCTGCTTTTCAAATGAAGCGGCATTTCATAATTGCGGCGACGCTGGTTTTTGCGTTGGCTGTGATTGCCCAAGCGTTCGTTTTGATGGGCGCTCCAACGACGCCGAACTTAAAGTTCTCAATCTGGGTTGTATGGTTGCCGTCGTCACTGGTTCTGATCTTTTTGCAAACTTCTGCGGAAGAGCTGGTTTTTCGCGGGTATTTGCAACAACAACTGGCAGCGCGATTTTCGTCGCGCTGGATTTGGTGGGTGCTGCCGTCTTTGTTTTTCGGAATGGCGCATTATGATCCCGAGACGTTCGGACCAAACGCATGGCTTGTAGTTGTCGATACCACATTGTTCGGGTTGATTGCCGCAGATTTAACTGCGCGCACCGGGAACTTGGGGGCGGCGATTGCCCTGCATTTTGTCAATAATGCCATGACATTTCTGTTTTTGGCGCCCAAAGATGATATGAACGGGCTGGCCTTGAACATCACCAGTTTTGGCGTATCGGATTTCGAACAAATGCGGGTTGCGCTTTACGCCGATCTGGCACTTCTTTTAGTGGCCTACTTTGTCTACTTGCGGATCATTGCGCGGCGCGGGTTCTGATTGCAATTCATCCAAGCGCACCTTATTTAGCCAATGAAACGAACGCTTAGGAGCGCGGTATCGCATGAATTGGATTTCCAACTACGTCCGGCCAAAGATAAATTCGATATTTTCGCGCCGCGAAACGCCGGATAATTTGTGGTACAAGTGCGATGAATGCGGCACCATGCTGTTTCACCGCGAATTAAGCGATGCGCAAAACGTGTGCCCCAACTGCAATCACCACATGCATATTCCCCCGCGCGAACGGTTTCACCATCTGTTTGATGGCGGCTTGTTTGCCGAAATAGATGTGCCCAAACCAGTAGCCGACCCATTGCATTTCAAAGATCAGAAAAAATATCCTGATCGGATGAAAGCGGCGCAAAAGGCCACGGGTGAAGACGATGCAATGCTTGTGGTTGAAGGCGAAATTCAGCGTACTGATTTTGTTGCGGCTGGACAGAATTTCAAATTCATGGGCGGCTCGATGGGGATGCACGTTGGCAATTCGATCATCGCTGGTGCACGGCGTGCAATTGCCAAGAAATGCCCGTTTGTGATTTTTTCCGCTGCTGGTGGCGCACGTATGCAAGAGGGTATTCTCTCGCTCATGCAGATGCCGCGCACGACCGTTGCATTGCAGATGGTGAAAGAGGCTGGATTGCCGTTTGTTGTGATCTTGACCAACCCCACAACTGGTGGAGTGACCGCGAGTTACGCTATGTTGGGCGACGTTCATATCGCCGAGCCGAATGCCCTAATCGGGTTTGCGGGCGCGCGGGTAATTGAACAAACGATCCGCGAGAAACTGCCCGAAGGGTTTCAGAGATCTGAATATTTGTTGGATCACGGAATGTTGGATCTGGTGGCGAACCGCAAAGATATTCGCAACGAACTGGTTACGATATGCAGGATGCTGATGCGCCAAACACCAGCCGTTAAAGGCGATCTGCCAAAGCCTGATTCTGCACCAAAAGAAGCAGCTGCGCTTCCGGCACCTAAGTCGTGAATGGATTGAAATCGGACATCATCCTAGATCGGTTGATGTCGCTGCATCCTAAGATTATTGATCTGATACTGGGCCGCGTGCATCGTCTTTTGGCAGCACTCGACCACCCTGAATTGGGATTGCCTCCGGTGATCCATCTGGCTGGAACCAACGGCAAAGGATCAACACAAGCAATGATCCGCGCCGGGCTTGAGGCGGCTGGGAAGTCTGTTCACGCTTACACGTCACCGCATTTGGCGCGGTTTCATGAACGTATTTGCGTGGCAAGCGAACTTATTACCGAAGCGGATTTAACGGCTATTCTGGAAGAGTGTGAAGTTGCCAATAAAGGTGTTCAGATCACCTATTTTGAAATAACCACCGTCGCCGCCTTTCTGGCGTTCTCACGAACACCTGCAGATTATTGCCTGCTGGAAACCGGCCTTGGCGGGCGGGTCGATGCGACCAATGTATTTGATGCGCCTAAGCTTACGGTCATCACGCCGATTTCGATCGATCACCAACAATTTCTTGGGGATACACTGGCTGAAATTGCTGGTGAAAAGGCGGGCATTATTAAACGTGGAGTGACTTGTGTGGTTGGGCCGCAACCGGACGAAGCCCTTAACGTGATCGAGTCCAAGGCCGCGCGATTAGGAGCGCCGCTTTTGGTGTATGGCCAGCATTGGCATGTAACCGAAGAAAATGGCCGCATGGTTTATCAAGATGAAAAAGGGTTGTTAGACCTGCCTTTACCCAATCTGATCGGCGCTCATCAGGTGCAAAATGCCGGGGCGGCGATTGCGTCGCTTCGACACTTGGGATTTGATGAACGCGCGATCGAAGCTGCTGTAAGTCGCGCAGAATGGCCGGCGCGGATGCAAAGACTTGGCAAAGGGCCGTTGATTGATGCCGCTCCCCAAGCCGAAATCTGGCTGGATGGTGGGCATAATGAAGCTGCGGGTAAGGCTTTAGCCGAGTCAATTTCGCGTCTATCACTGCGTCCGCTACACGTTATTTGTGGTATGCTGAAAACCAAAGATATCAGTGGCTATCTGGACCATCTTTCAGGTCATGCCACCACTCTGCAAGGTGTCAGTATTCCCGGTGAAACAGCAACGCTTCCGGCTGCTGAAACTGTCGCCGCTGCGCTGCGTGCGGGTTTTCAGGCAAGTGAAGCGCCGGATGTGTTTTCTGCGGTTCAAACCGTAGCCGCCAACCACCCAAACGCGCGGATCCTAATCTGCGGGTCGCTTCATCTAGCGGGCGATGTATTGCGGCAAAACGGATAGGCGTGGAAACATTCTCTTTTAGCCCAGTGATCCGATATGGCAGCAGCAATATGCAAAAAAGGGCGCCCACTTCAGGCGCCCTTTGACAAGTTTAGGCTGCGATCAAACGACCGAATTAAACGACGCCGTCTATCCATTCTTGCAGTGTAGATTTTGGCGCAGCGCCCGTTTTGTTGGAATGCACTTCACCGTCTTTGAACATAAACAATGCTGGAATGCCGCGCACACCCAATGTCATTGGCGAATTTGGATTGTCGTCGACATTGATTTTGGCAATTTTGATTTTGCCGGCATACTCGTCTGACAGTTCTTCAAGTGAAGGGCCGATCATTTTGCAAGGGCCACACCATTCAGCCCAGAAATCCACCAAAACTGGAATATCGGAATTTTTGACTTCTTCGTCAAATGTTGCGTCTGTGACGGTCACTGTTGCCATTTTCTGGCCTCCTGAATGAGATGATTATGTGTTAAGCGCAACCTAAGTGCGACCCTCACAATCGTCAAGATGCTGTAACTTCTGCAAACGAATCTGTGACCAGTTTTGGCGGCAGCCGCATCAGTGTCGCGGTCTTAGTCCATAGAATTGCGGTTTCAATTTTGTGGTTCGGGTAGATCTTTATAAGTGCTGCCGCATAGGCCCCCATTTGCTGCAAATAACCCAATGGCACTCGGTTCGCATCTAAGGGAACTTGGGCATTGGATTTGAAATCAACGGCAAGGATATCCGTTTCGCTAACGATCAGCCTGTCGATTACCCCGTCCAATACCCGGTTGTTAAAAGTGGCTGAAATTCCAACTTCGGCCAAAGTACTTGGCGCAAAGATGAAGGCAAGTTCAGGTGTAGTTAAGGTATTACTTGCCTCTTTCAACACGGGTTCAATTTCAAGGCTTTCGCCCGGCTGAGAATTTAGTATGCGGCTGCCAAGCAGGGGCCAATTCACCTGTTCGCTGTTTGGCAGATGCTCTAACAGCGCATGAATTTGTTGACCATATTCAAGAGCAAATTTTTCCGATTGCGCCGTGTCGGACCCTTCCACAACTTTGTCACCGCCCAGCTTTGAAGGGTTAATTTTTTCCATTTTGGCCGAAGGCGCAGGCGGTTGGGCATTCACCCAATCGGGCAAAACGATATCCACCTTATCGCTTGGGATTGCCGTAACTGGCGCATCTTTGACCCAATCAAATGGCTGGTAACGCTGGATCGCCTGTTCTTCAAATGCGGCATCGACTGCCCCCAACTTATCAAGCGCGGCGGCTACATGCATATACCAACTTTCACCATCCCCGCCCTGATTTCCCGCGCCACACACAATCAACCAGTTTTCTGCGCGGGTCAGCGCAACGTACAACAACCGCATTCGTTCTTGTTGTAAAAACAACTGTTTGGCATCCAATGCCGCTTGCAAAGGTAGTGGGCTATCGGGCCTAGATGACTTCCAAACAGCAAGGTTGTTTTCCAGATATTGAATTTCAGCAAGCTTTGCTGGGCCGCGTTTCGCGGTGTCAGGTAAAATAACAATCGGCGCTTCAAGGCCTTTTGCACCATGCACGGTCATAACCCGGATTTCACCAGATCTGGTATCCATTTGCCGCTTGATGTCGCTTTCATCTGTCGACATCCAGCCCAGAAATCCCGTCAGGCTTGGCGCTTGCGTTTGCTCGTATTGCATTGCTTGAGTTAACAGTGCGTCAATACCGTCTTCGGCTTCGCGGCCCAAACGGGCGATCAGGAAATCACGGCCTTTGTGACGTGTTAATATCCGCTCGAGCAGTTCATAGGGGCGCAGAAAATCTGCCTGTTTCAACAAATCGGTCAGCATCAAAAATGCCGATGCGTGGCCCTCTTTTTGTGCACGCATTTCCTGCCACAAATAGCCTTTGCGATCTTTTGCAAGGCGAAACAAGTCACGCTCCGTGAAACGGAATAAAGGCGAACGTAAAGCGGCAGCAAGGGAAAGGCTGTCTTCTGGGGTAACCATGAACGACAACAGCGCAATAAGGTCGCGCACGGCCAGCTCGCCGCCAATTTTCAAACGGTCCGAACCAGCAACGGGTAGGCCTTTGTCTTTCAAAGCCTTGATAATTTCATGAAAAATGTCAGACCGGCGCTGAACAAGGATCAAGAAGTCGCCCGCGGTGATAGGTCGAACGCCTTTGGACGTTGTGATCAATTCTTTCCGGTCAAGAATACCGTGGATCGCATCGGCAATATTGCTGGCTAACTGTAAGGCCGGATCGTCAGGCGATGGCATGTCCAACGGCTCATACCAAACAGGGCGTTCGGCCTTCTCCGGAGGTGCCAAAAATGGCCACAAATCAATGCGGCCAGGTAGTTCGCTGTGAAATGCCCGATGGGTGACCTCTGAAACCAGGTCGCCACTGTTTTCTTTCAGAATCACATCAACAAGTTTCAATATTGTGCTTGAAGATCTGAACGAAAACAACAATTCCCGCTGGTTCAGCTTGCTGCGCGCTTGGTTAAGTCGTTGATCAAAGTGATCGCGCATCTGGGCGAAGGTGGCAGGGTTGGCGCCTTGGAATGAAAATATCGATTGCTTCTCGTCGCCAACGACAAAAAGTGTGCGGTCGATTTCGCGCGCGCCTTCGCCTGTTAGAAACTCTTCGGCCAACCTTGCGATTACGGCCCATTGATCCGGGCTGGTGTCTTGGGCTTCGTCGACCAGAATGTGATCAATGCCGTTATCCAATTTGAACAGCACCCACTGCGCCATCGTGCTGTCGCTTAGAAGGCCGCGTGCTTTTAGGATCAAATCGTCAAAATCAAGCCAGCCATGACGTTGTTTTGCCTCATCGTATTTGGGCAAAAATACTTGCGCAAATTGGTGCAGCGCATTGGTTTTCTTTGCCGCATCAAGGCTCAAGAGCTGGGCTTTGGCGTTGGCAACGCGGTCCATCAGGGCGAATAGCTCTGGCATTTGGCTGGCTAAAGCTTTTGCCGCCTTTTCAGTGATCGAACCGTACTTTGGCGCAAATTTATTCTCGCCGGTTTTGTACAAAAATATGTTGATAAGGATATCTAAATCGGCGGAACCGGGGGCGGTCAGGTCAATTTTTCCCAATTGATCTGCCAGTTTGACCATCGTGCTGGTGAATTCTTGCAGAATGGGAATGCTGGCTTGAAAAAGTGCGGATTCTGAACCGTCAAAAGCCAGGCTGGGCGCGTCAGACGCTTCAAAGCTTTCAGGCAGATCGAATCCATTCCAAACATCAGCTTTCGTAACTGCAGGAAAAAACGCATCGCGATTTTTCGCAATTTCCTGAATGAAGCTATCGGGATCATCACCAGAAAGATACTTGGCCATGCCGTCAAAGGCAGGTTGGTCCGGGCTTTCGGCCATGTCTTCCAGAATTTCGGCCCGCAGTTTCTTGCCGTTTCGTTCATCGATTTCTTGAAATCTGGGGGAAACTCCGGCCTCTAACGGAAACCGCCGCAACAGAGCTGCACAAAAAGAGTGGATCGTCTGGATTTTTAGACCACCCGGGGTTTCAAGGGCGCGGGCGAATAGCGTTCGAGCGTGGCGCAAATCTGTAGGCGATAGCTTTTCAGCATTTTCGCCAAGCTCGTCCAAACGGTGTTTAAGTTCGTCATCATCAAGCATTGCCCAACCACCAAGACGATCAAACAACTGGGTTTGCATGTGCGAGGCTGCTGCTTTTGTATAGGTCAGGCATAGAATTTTCTGCGGCGGCACTTCTT
>JBLHMX010000046.1:0-16163 GCA_047622625.1 Paracoccaceae bacterium
GAGGGGCAAAAATCAATTGCCAAAAGTCATCCAAGGCATCACATTCAAAGACGGGATAGAGATAATCGAAACCCAAAACAAACACGCCGCCTGACAAACTCCGTCACCAACTTTTGCGGTTATCTCCCGGTGGACGTGCCTTTAAACTGTTGGGGTAGCTCGGTTTTTAGTGTTTGGTTGACATGTGCCAAGACCTGAGCTGCCGTTTGTGTAGTATCAGCGTTGTCCAACCGAGGTAGTTTGTTGACCCTTGCGTCTTTCGCAACAGCGACAGAAACGGTTTTAAGGGATGTGGTCGCCAGAACGCTTGTTGGTGCGGATTGGGAAACTTGCCCGTCGCTGCCGTTACATGCCGCCAGTAGCAGCGCAGTTAGTAAGAGACCGGAAATATTAAAAATTCGTTGCAATCTATTTCTCCTTATAATGTAGTTTGCGAAAGTACCTTGTCTGCGGTCAAGAAATGTTGGTCAACCTAAACTAATGCATTGGAAGAACTATCGCTGCATAGTTGCGATCGAGAGACATGGTTTTACAAGAGTTTGGGCTGCTAGTAGTCTAAAGCAGTAATTCGCCACCAATTTTGCCACGCCGATAAAATCAGTGCAGCCGGGCATGGACCAGATAACAATCGACCTTGTCTTCGCCAAGGGCGCGCAGGGCTTCTAGCCGGTGGAAGCCTTCGACCAGCACATAACCCGGTTTGCCGTTGCGCACGTAAATCGGTGTGGTCTGACCGTTTTCCAGCATATCTTCGGCAATTTCTTCGACTTTATCAGGGTCCAAGGTCTTTTTACGTTTAACCGGGACACGGATGTCGGCGATGGCGAATATCTGTTTTACTGGCATGGGTTCAGCTTGCACCGACGCGCGTCATTTATGCAACCAGTTGTTGGGTGATGTTGGAGTGATTGCCAACAAAGTTGATATTTCCTTTTTCAAAATGCCCAATGGCCGTTGTTGTCACAATATAAGCGCACTACAGGGGATCAACTGGTAGCTTGGCAATTTATAGGGGCGCGATGAGACGGATATTTCGCTCACTTTTGCGGCACATTTTTGGGTATTTGATTTTCCTGCCAGCGTTCGTGTTCGCCATTTTGGTGCAGGCTCTGATTGCTAATCCGGTTTTCAAGAACAAAACTGTGATACCAAACCTGATTTATCGGGCATGCGGTGCATTTTTTGGCGTTCGATTTGTGCTGAACCCAGCTAGCGCACCCAGATCAGATGACCAAGTCACGCTGTTTGTTGCAAACCATCTGGCTCGCTTTGATTTCATTGGGCTGCATCTGTTTCCCAATGCCGCTGTGATGATGGATGCGAAGATCCTGAAGATCCCTGTCTGGGGGGCGATTATCGGGCTATTTGCCAAGTCTTCTGGTTTTGTGGCCACAGAGCAAAGTAAGGGCCGAAAAACCGTCGACCACGAGCAGCTTGGTCGTTCAGCCCAAGATGGGTGCGACATCTTCGTTTTTCCCGAAGGCATTCAAAGCGACGGGCGGCGTGTTCTGCGTTATAGCGCTGGCTCGTGCGAAGTGTTTTATGATGCCGACCTGCTTGCTAAATACCCTGTGTTGCGAACTGCTTATGTGCAGCCCGTTGTATTCCGGGTAAAGGAAATTGACGGTGAATACGTTATGGATCAAGCCGCCAAATGGGACCGCTATACGTTGACCCACCAGATCACCCACCCGATTGCGGCGCTGACACATTTGTCGCTGGTTCGTTCAATTACCGTGGATACGCTAATTTGCCCACCACTTGATCCCCGCGATTTTGACACGGCGGCAGATTTAGTCAACGCAGCCCATGAAATGACCCGAAAAATTATTGCGCCCGAGCAATCCAAAACATTGACCCGAAAACAATGGAAAGCGCGGGTCACAGCCAAGGATTTCACCTTGTAGGGCGATGATGTGCGGGGCGATTGGCAAGGGCTGCGACGCGTGCTGCTTTACCCCGGCCAAAGGGCGGTTTTTGGGTGGAACTGAGACCAAGCAAACCAGAACGCCTGATGGCTTCCAAGATCGGCACCATCTGCATCGACAGCTTTAATACCTCCGGCATCAAGTTCCAGACGGATGTTTTCAAAAGTGATCTCACGGCCATTTTTCAATGCCACAAACGCTTTGCTTCGTTGAAATGCAACTGGTTTGCCTGACGGCGTTACAATGCCGATTATATCTTCATGAACAGGCAAACGGGGGTCGACATTGCCAACTGGAAATATTGGACCATTGGCATCGCGGTTATTGCGAAAATCAGGGTCGCGACCTAGCGCCAATGCTTCAATAAGAACTGTGGTTTCGGGGTGGGCGTTCTTCCATGTGCCCCAGTCGGTGGTAATGACGGTGGCCTGTTTCAGTTGCAGGTCCTTTCTGGCCAAAGGCCCTGTTACCGCTTTGCCAAGAAATGTGTCGAACACCGAGAATGTTGTCAGGTCATACATCACTTTGTTAGACCGAATTAACAGCCCCGATGTGCGCAATATCGGCCGATCGATGCCCGCTGGCAGTTGGTCTGTGAAATAGGCCTGCGCGGAACCGCAAAGGGTGCAATAGGGTATGCCAAGATCCCTGCCACCCAATGTGTCGTTCACCATTTCGCGAACTTCCATGATTTGTCTGGGATAAGCCCGATAGGCGCCGTTTACTTCGATTCCAAAAACGATATCAGTGTCTTTAAGCCACGTAGCTTCTGCCGCTGTGCTGACCTCGGGATTGTCTGCCGCAGGGATGCAGTTGCACGCTTCATCAGTTGTATCAAACGCACGGTTGTCGATAAGCACGCCGCCCCATGAAACAAGCCGCCAATCGATGTTACCTGTGACAAAAATCTTGTCCCAGCCCGGTACTGCACTTGTGAAAATGGCGCGTTTCACCTGTAAGTAATTTGGCGGTGCGGGAATGTCCCAGGCGATTAGGTGATCGGTTACGTTGCCCCAACTGTTTTCAGTTGGCAATTTCTTTCCCAGTAAATCCGAAGCGGCATTGGTTAGCCGTGCATTTAACTCGCGTCCTGAAACGAACCGCATTAAATCACTGATAATCCAGACGATCCTGGGGTCGTTTGATTTCACGATTTCTTCCAGAGCCAAGGTCTGAGCATCGCCCCAATTTGATTGAAGAATACTGTCAACAAATGCCACATGCACAGCGGCTTCCAGCGTTTCGGACAGCGGGCCTTTTGGTATAACTGGTGGATTGCCATATTCCTCGATCACGTAATCCGCCAAAGGCGCCGTTTCTTGCGCGCGAACGGGATCAAGCCCAAACAACGAGAACGTTACCAACGACACAATTATTAGAATGCGGGATCGAGTGTGGAGTGAAGATGCCATAGCCGGGGCCTTTCGCGGACCGATTTCGTTTTGAGACGCACACGCAGACGAAAATACCGCCATTGCAGTCTGCGGCGCGAATAGACCGTACCCTGATCGAGAAACAGCCTGCGCCACGATGTTGTACATAAAGCCTCAAGTCGCGGCACTGCCAATCACTTCTGCATCAGCACTCAGTGATCTTTGTCGGTGTGTATTGCCGCGCATCCCCGAAAAGTTTCGCAATACTTAGGTTGAGGCCTAAACGAAAAAAAGCGACCCATTTCTGGGCCGCTTAGTGTTCCCAAGAAGAGGTAAGCAACTTAAGAAGCGCTCTAAGAGCGTTCCACATCATTATGGGCAAGAATTCACCGCGTCCTGATGGAAAAGTGATGGCTCTAATTATTCTGGAAAAATTATCAATAAAGTTGGAACAGTGGCTAATTTGGTAAACAGTCAGGGCGCCCATATTTTTCCCAAGCGGCAGCAATCCCCATTCGTTGGGTAAACGGGATGAAGTCCGCATGGTCGCGAATACGCAGACAATTCCGGGTATTTCCCCATATGCACAACAATGTGCCATGCGTGCCCGGAGGTGGTCGGTCGCCCATGATTTCAAAAAAGGCAGAAGGTGGGCCCGTTCTTACAATTGCTTGCGCCAGCGGGATCGAAGGCAGCGTGCCTGGGACAAACAAAAAGCTCTTAATCCACTCGCCCAGGGTTTCACGTGTGTTTTGATCCGGGCTATAGGCATCGGCAACGATTTTCTTCCAAACCGCGGGATCAACAAATTGATCGCCCAGAAATTCCGCCAAATATTTCCGACCATCCAAAAGTCTTTGACCGGCAAGTTCGTATTTCCCCATTGCGAAAGCGATCGCAGCATAAGTTTCGCAGCCAAAATGGTGCTGCATATCAATGGCGCGTTTCGCAAGGATATCGGCCTCTGCAAGATCTCCGTTACACAACTTAACTGTCGCCAATATCTGGAAGTTTCGCCCTTGTATGGGATCAAGTGCAATTGATTTCTCGATATAGGGCAGGGCATGTCTAGTCAGCCCAATCGTTGCGTAGAAATAACCCAATCGGAGGGCAATTTCTGAATTATTCGGTTCCCGACGATAGGCTTCTTCTGTGGCCTCAATCGCTTCGACGATATTTCCTTGCGTGAACTTTTCTAGGGCGATTAGGGTAAGCGGAAAGCCCATCGTCGGATCAATTGCTAATGCCCGTTCTGCGGATTGTGCGGCCTTTCGGATGAACGCAGTCTTGTCGCCGTCACGAAAATAAGTCGACATAAGTGAATAGGCATGACCAAGTTCGCTATGAGCGCCAGCATGGTTTGGGTCTAAAAACACGGCTTTTTCCAGCAATGAAACCGCAGTCATTAAGACATCTGTATGGAAGGGGCGCTCATTCAACGAGCGACCTTGTAGTACAAGTTCGTCAGCCTCTGATTTTTTACTTACCTCAGGTGGCTGGCTGAGACTGTGGTTATGATCTGAAAGATCATGCGTGATCGATGGCACCAACCTGTACCCGCGTTTGGGAATTGTTTCGATATAAGTTGTCGCGACGTCGAGTTTTTTGATTGTCTTGCGCAGAATTGAAACCGCTCGGGTCAGGCTTTCATCCGATGCGTCATGTGCGGCCCACACTGTCTCCAAAAGCTCTTCTCGCAGAACAGTTTCGCCAGAACGGAAGGCTAGAAACGCCAACACATCCATAATAAGTGGTTCGATTTTTTCGAAATTTGAACCAAGCGCAATGCGACCAAGTATTGGAGAAACCGCCAATTCGCCCACGGCGAAGCTATCGCTTGAAGTATACAATTGCAGAGCACCTAAAATAACTTTTAGTGGAAATCAGCCTAAAACGCGACACCCAATACCTAATATGTAGTATACGATTTAGGCCGCTGTCTAGAATGTATTCGACGGGATACCGGATTTTTTGAGAGAAATGACAGCCAGCGGAATTCGATTTACGGCGCCAGAAATGGCGACAGGACGCACCTTTGTTTGATAGCGCCAGATCAATCTATCTGACGCTTTCGCCCGACAATAAACAGATTTCCCACAAGAATAACGGCGACGCCAAAAACCTTGAAGGGGGTCCACAGAAACCCTTCATACATCCAGGATATCATCAGCGCCCAAATCGGAAAAACGATCATGGCGTAGGCCGCTTTATCCGCGCCGACACGACCCAAAAGGGTGAGATAGCTCCAGAATGCGATGATCGAGCCGAATACGACTAGAAAAAACAGGCTGGACAGAAACGGAAAAGTTATCGGCACCCGGATTGGATCGTCAAAAAGCAAAACGACTATTAACAAAGTCAGGGCGCCATAGGTCATGCCCCAGCCGTTTGATCCGGTGACGGAAACGCCCTGTCGTTGCAGGATTTTCGACATCATGTTGCCAAGCGAAGCTAGGTAAGTTGCAATGATACAAATGACAATCGCGGGCAGCAGACCTTGGCCGTGCAAGGCGGAAATATCTTCGGCAAACACAAACACCAATCCGGTCAACCCAACGGCCGCCCCAATCACTGTTTTGCGTTCAGGCATCTCGCGGAAAAGCAGCGCATTGTTGGCGATATTCATGGTGATAATTAGCGAGAAGATCACCGCAATCAGGCCCGTTGTCAGGCCAAGCCCTGTGGCCGTATAAAACAGCACGTAATTCCAGCAGAACAAGAACGAACCCAACAAGAAGAACAAGCCATGTGTGCGAAGTGAATGGCGATTGCGCGAGCGCAAGGCGCTGATCAAACCCTGCAGC
The DNA here is from genome assembly GCA_047622625.1 of Paracoccaceae bacterium. Classification (GTDB taxonomy): domain Bacteria; phylum Pseudomonadota; class Alphaproteobacteria; order Rhodobacterales; family Rhodobacteraceae; genus UBA5972. Next base: position 6,106 of record JBLHMX010000046.1, read on the forward strand.
AACAGGGCGGCGATAAAATAGCGGAAAAATACGGATTGCAGCGCGCTGACCTCATCCACCTGATACTTGGCTAAAATCCAAGTCGATCCCCAAATGGCAATCGTTAGAAGATATAGCGCAAGGTTGTACATGGCGGAACTTTCAGAGGTCGATCAAGCGAGTTTGCCTTTTCACCATAAACGTAGAGCCCAATATCTTGGGCAAACGCAAGCATTTGAATCACCTGGCAGGGCAGGTGGCCGATTGTTGGCTAGGGTTCGCTCAACATCTTGATCATGGCCGTGTACCCGCGTGATTGGGCGTGCTGCAAGGGCGTGATGCCGTCGCGATCTGACAGGTTTCTATCGGCGCCCGCATCAAGTAATGCCTTCAACACGGCCTGATGATTTGGGCCACCGTTGCCCAACACAACGGCTTCGATCACGGCTGTCCAATGCAAATTGTTTACGTGATCCAACGGCGCCCCGGCCGCAATCAGCCGGCGAACAACGTCTACATGTCCAAGATGGGCGGCAGCGATCAGCACGGTTCCTTGATAGGGGCTGGTGGTTAAGCCAGGATTGTTGCCCAACTCAATGGCAAGTGACATCAGTTCAGGGTCATCCGCAACGGCCGCAATAGTGACAACATCGTAAGCGCGATTTTCAAGGGCATTCATTTCGGCACCGGCTTCAGCCAAGACACGTAAAGCCGCATCTTGTGATGCAAACGCCGCTACGTGCGCGGGCGTGCGCTGTTTTGTGTCCCTCAAATTTACATCTGCACCAAGCGCCAGCAACCGCGAAATTTCAGACACATCACCCCTGTGAGCAGCGAGTAACAAGCCATCATAGGCCGCAACTTCACTTTGTGTTGGGGCCGTTTGCGCGTTGGCGAAACTTGCCAAAAACAGCGATGTGAATGCGAGAATAGTATGTTTCATCCTTAGTCCTCCTAAATCCAACTTGTGAGTGAATGTCCCAAAGTATGGGCGCTGATACCTTGAGATTAGTTACATGTGTCGCCCCCTTACCTGCGCGGATACGGTTTCATTTTTGATACTGGCTTTGGGTCAAAGGTTCCGGCAGTAATTCGGACATTGGTACGGATACAGATCCATGCTGAACGATCCGGCAATGTTTGCGTTTCAAGGCACGCGGATGGGCAGCGCCGCACGAATGAGCGATCAAGCTGGTGCCATAGTTTATCTTAGCAACAAAATTCGCAACCCTTACTGATTTCACGGTCGGATCAAGGCCCTTTTGCAGGCTTTCTTTATGGGTGGTGATACCGGTTGGACAAGTGTTCTTGTTGCATTTCAGCGCTTGGATACAGCCGATGGCAAACATGAAACCGCGCGCAGATGTGACAAAATCTGTGCCAGCGCAATAGGCCCAGGCGACTTCGGCTGGCGTGATCAATTTACCGGAGGTGATCACTTTGACCCGGTCGCGCAGTCCGTACTTTATCAAGACATCTACAACCATCGGCAGGCTTTCTTTGACAGTCAGTCCGACGCTGTCCATCAGGGGCATTGGGGCCGCACCAGTTCCGCCGTCACCGCTGTCGATCGTGATGAAATCGGGTGCGGATTCTAAACCGCGCGCGTGTATCTCTTCACACAATCCATCCAGCCAGCCATATCCGCCAATCACAGCCTTAAATCCGACTGGTAAGCCTGTAAGGTCGCGCACATGGGCGATGAAATCCAACAATTCGCCAGAGTTGCCAACTTCAAGGTGCCGATTTGGTGAAATAGAGGCCTGACCCGCCGGGATGCCGCGAACGGCTGCAATTTCCTTGGTCACTTTGGCGGCGGGTAGAATACCGCCCTTGCCGGGTTTCGCGCCTTGGCTCATCTTAATCTCAATCATTTTGACCTGATCGTGGGCCGCTACGCTAAGCAGCTTGGCATCATCCAACGCGGCGTTCTCATCGCGCACCCCGTATTTTGCGGTGCCCATTTGGAAAACAATGTCGCAACCACCTTCCAGATGGTACGGCGACAACCCGCCTTCACCGGTGTTCAGCCAGCAACCCGCCAGTTTGGCACCTTTGGACAAGGCGCGTACCGCTGGCTTTGAAATCGCGCCAAAGCTCATGCCCGAAATATTGATGATCGAGGTGGCTTTGTAAGGTGCGCGACAAAATGGTCCGATGACTACGGGTGGGGTTTCTTCCGTATCTTCATCCAACATTGGAAAAGGACAATTCACGAAAATTGGCGTCCCGGGGTGGGTTAGGATTTTGCTCGAACCGAAAGCGATGGTATTGTCATCGCCTTTGGATGACCTTTCGACCCATTCCCGTTCTGCACGATTGAACGGCATTTCTTCGCGGTCCATCGCAAAGAAATATTGCCGAAAAAACTCACCCAAGGCGCTGAAAAGATACCGAAACCGCCCTAAGACCGGATAGTTGCGCCGCACCGCATCTTTGCTTTGGCGCACGTCGATGAAGAAAAGAACACCGATTGCGGCGATGCCGACGCCAAGCGCCAGAACCAGAAGAACGGCCAAAATACTTAAGATCGGAAAAATGACCTCGGAAATAAAGCCCATTGGCGCTCCTAACAGGTTTGTCGGAACCAGCATAACCAAAGGCCAAACCAGTTTGTGTAATTTTGCGCTACTTATGCGCCGGATCGGTCAGTCGGTCAAAGGTGCGATTAGCGCGATCGAGGTCTCTACGGGTTGGTGTGGCGTGAAATAAATCTTAAAGCCGAGACGGCACCGGTTTTACTGCTCGTTAGAATTGAAAGTTTTGGCCTGCTGGACGCCGAGTTATCTGTGGACTCTTGTAGGTTTAGATAGGAGTGGTACAAGACCAAAAATCTGGAAAGATTCGCGTATATGTGCCCGGCAAAAACAGACAAGAATGTTCAGCGCGGTTGGATAATTCCAATTGGCGGTGGCGACAGAAAAGTTCGGTCGTCCACAATCCTTCAACGATTGGTTGAACTTAGCGGTGGCGACGACGCGCGAATGGTGATCATTCCAACCGCTTCTCAATTAGATACCGCAGGCCAACGCACACGAGACGTCTTTCAGGAATTGGGTGTCAGCAACATCGAAATCGTTGATTTAGCAACCCGCGCGGATTGTGAAGACCCGGCGTTTCTAGACAAGTTAGCGGCAGCAACCGGCATATTCTTTACCGGCGGTAACCAGCTTCGGTTGGCCACGACAATTGGCGGCACGTCTGCGGCCAAAGTGTTGCGCTCGGGGAATGCGCGGGGCGTTCACATTGCCGGAACATCTGCAGGTGCGGCTTTTGTGTGCGAGCATATGATAGCCGTAGGTAAATCAGGCGGCACGCCAAAGCGCGGCATGGCCTCGTTGTCGCCGGGCTTGGGCTTAACAAACCGGGTGATCGTTGATCAGCATTTCCGCGAACGAGACAGGCTTGGCCGACTTTTGACTGCGTTGGCTTATAATCCATTTGCAACAGGCATTGGTGTCGATGAAGACACTGCGGCCTTTATTGGGCCTTATGATGTGATCGAAGTTTTTGGCAGCGGTGGATTAACCGTTGTCGACCCATCTGGCATCGAGTTCTCATCAATGGCCGATGCCGGTATGGGCGCACCGGTTGGACTTATCGGTGTAAAATTACATATCCTTCTGGCCGGAGATCGTTATGATCTGAATTCGCGCCAAGCTTATCCGGGCGGACGCGAATAACAATCGCAATTTGCATTCACAAATAGGGGAACCCGCATGAAGATACTTGATACTTCTGTTTTTCGAGGTCCGAATATATATGCAAAATTCCCTGTTATCCGCCATGTGGTCGACATTGGCATTCTAGAAGATTGGCCGTCTGCGAAGATCGGTGAAGACTTTATCGAACAACTGCTGGATGCTTTGCCCGGCCTACAGGAACATGGTTGTTCTTACCGCGAAGCTGGTGGGTTTGTCCGTCGTTTGCGGGAAGATGAAGGCACATGGATGGCCCATATTTGGGAACACATGTCCATAGAATTGCAGAATGTTGCGGGCCTGGATGTGACGTTCGGGCGAACCCGTGATGCGGGCGAAACCGGCATTTACAACATGGTGTTCCAATATGAACAAGAAGAAGTCGGCCTGTTTGCCAGCCAGCTTGCGCTTGATTTCATCCATAATTTGTTGCCGGATCATTTAGTCAAAAACGGCGAACGGGTTGATGGATTTGGCTATACCGCCGAGCGCGAGAAATTCATCAAGGCCGCACAGCGTAAAGCGCTGGGCCCCTCGACAGCATCTTTAGTAAATGCGGGTATTGAACGCGACATCCCTTGGATGCGGTTGAACGAATACAGCCTGATCCAGCTTGGTTATGGAAAATATCAAAAGCGTATTCAGGCGACGATAACGTCTGAAACGGATTACATTGCAACCGACCTTGCGTCAGACAAAAAGGCCACCAATCGGATATTGGGTGATCTTGGGTTGCCGGTGCCAAAACAGATCGCCGTGACCAGTGCTGAAGATGCAGCGAAGGCCGCCAGGCGCATCGGGTTTCCGGTGGTGGTTAAGCCACTGGATGGCAACCACGGCAACGGTATCTCGGTCAATTTGACCAGCAAACAGGCCGTGATCGAGGCCTTTGATTTCGCATTACAATACAACAAACGTGGCCACACGGTTATTGTCGAGACCTTTATAGAAGGGTTGGATCACCGGATGCTGGTGATTGATGGCAAGCTGGAGGCCGTGTCAAAGCGCGTGCCTGGGCATATTGTCGGCGATGGAAAGCATACAGCCGCAGAACTAATTGGCATCGTAAACTCTGATCCTCGCCGCGGTGTCGGGCATGAAAAAGTGTTGACGCGGTTGGAATTGGATAAAACCGCGAAAACGCATCTGGCCGAAGTTGGCTACGGCGAAAACGATATTCCCAAGGACGGTGAAATTGTTTTCCTGCGCTCGACTGCAAATCTTTCGACGGGTGGGACGGCTGTGGATGTCACAGATATCGTGCATCCTGACAACCGGAATATGGCAGAACGGGCAATCAAAGCTATTGGCCTTGATATTGGTGGTGTCGACTTCTTATCGGCCGACATTTCGCAATCGTACAAAGATATAAGTGCGGGTATCTGTGAAGTGAACGCGGCCCCCGGATTTCGAATGCATGTTGCCCCTAGCGAAGGCAAACCGCGCGACGTTGCAGGCGCGGTGATGGAAATGCTGTTTCCAGCCGGCACCCCAAGTCGGGTTCCAATCGCGTCGATTACCGGCACAAACGGCAAAACAACGGTGTCGCGCATGGTTGCGCATATTCATAAACTCAGCGGCAATACCGTTGGATTGGCCACGACCGATGGCGTATATATCGACGGTAATTTGACCGTGAAGGGCGATCTTACGGGCCCGCGAGCCGCGCAAATGATTTTGAGAGATCCGACTGTAGATGTTGCGGTATTGGAAACGGCGCGCGGTGGATTGCTGCGCAGCGGCATGGGCTACGAGCGGTGCGATATTGGGGCTGTCTTAAACATCGATGCTGACCATCTGGGTCTAAAGGGCATCGAAACCGTCGAAGACTTGGCGCGAGTGAAACGCATTGTCGTTGAAGTTGCGACAGACACTGCCGTTCTGAATGCCGACGACGAATTGTGCCTTAAAATGGCAGGCCACACGCAAGCCGAGAACATCTGTTACGTAACAATGAACGCCAATCACCCGTTGGTGCGCGAACACGTCCGCATGGGAGGGCGCGCGATTGTGCTTGAGCAGGGCATGAACGGGCACATGATTACGATCTATGAGAACTCATCAAATATTCAGCTGATGTGGACACATATTATACCTGCAACTATGGATGGCAAAGCCATGCATAACGTTCAAAATGCAATGTTCGCAGCTGCCATTTGTCATTCGATGGGCAAGTCGCTTGAAGACATACGTCAAGGGTTGCGCACTTTCACGACTTCATATTTTCAGGCCCCTGGGCGTTTGAATGTCTACGAAGAACACCCTTTCAAAGTCATTCTGGATTACGGCCATAACCCCGCTGCAATCGAAGCAATGACCAAGCTTTGCACACAATTGGAACCTAAGGGCCGCAGGCTTATTTGCTTTTCAATGCCTGGTGATCGGCGTGATGAAGATATAGTTGCCGCGGCCCAGATTGTGGCTGGAAAATTTGATCAGTACATTTGCAAAGCAGATGATGGAAGGCGCGGGCGCGGACATGCCGAAGTGCCTGAATTGCTGCGCAAAACACTGATCGACTGCGGCGTTCCAAAGGATCAAATCCAGATCATCCCCAGCGAAGTTGAAGCCGTGGATGCGGCACTGAATTTGGGCGAAACGGATGATCTTTTGCTTGTCTTTGGCGATAATATTGCTCGGACATGGAAACAAATTATCTATTTCAACCGCCCGCAAGAAATCGCGGAAAATGAAGCAGAGACAGCGACTTCCCAACCAGTTGTAGCCGCGCCTGATAATGCGTTGGATCCTTTGGCAAGTGCGACACCTGTGGAAGACGCGCCGGAATTCCCCGAATATATGCTGTTAGGTGGTATGCGGATGATCCGGGATTCACGCGGCGTTCGCCTTGAAGACACAGGAGAAGAAGATGGCGACTGAAAGAAGCCTTAAAAACCTGCGTCGTCTAACTGGCGCAAATTTCCTGATGCCCGATGTCGGGGCTGCTGCCGAAGCAACAATTGCTGATGGAAACAAACCCTTTGTGATGGCCCTGTGGCGGGCGGCTGCACGCGACTTGTTAAATGCCGTCGGCTGGGCCGACAACAAGATCGCAATGCGCGCGTTTGACGGCGGCGCGACCTTGCAAATAAGCGCACCAACCGACGCCCTTTATGCGGCCACTGAACTTGTTCAAGCGTCGTGGGCTGCGGCTCAAGAGAAACTGGCGGGTGCGCCTTATGACATCGATGAAACTGCACAGATCATTCGTGCGAAAATTAAGGCGGAGCTTTCACCAAAGGAAGTGGCGCTTGCGCTAGATGCCTGCTCGCGCGGTCTAACTTACCTCGGACATGATAGTAAAATATCAATCGGCCTTGGTCAGGGTTCGGTGGTTTACGATACCGCTGATTTACCAGAGCCGGACGCCGTTGATTGGGGCCGTTTGCACGATGTGCCGGTTGCAATGGTAACTGGCACAAACGGGAAATCGACAACTGTTAGGTTGACGGCTGCGATTGCGGCTGCGGCTGGCAAATGCGTTGGGCTGTCGTCTAGTGACTGGGTGCGGGTCGGTGGTGAAATTCTGGATGAAGGCGATTATTCGGGCCCTGCCGGTGCGCGCCTTGCGGTGCGGGATCCGCGTGTAGAGCTTGCGGTTATCGAAACTGCACGTGGCGGCCTGATGCGGCGCGGCCTTCCTGTGCCGTCCGCTGATGCATGTTTGGTGACCAATATTGCTGCCGATCATTTAGGAACTTACGGCGTGATGGATGTGGCCACACTGGCAGATGCGAAGTTTCAATTGTCCGAGGCTGTTCGGCCCGATGGGCGATTGGTTTTGAACGCGAATGATCCCGAATTGGTGGCGCGTAGTCCGCAATTTTTGGGTGATATCACTTGGTTTGGACTTGAATTTGACCAAGCCGCGTTGGATGTCTGGATCGCCAACGGCGGGCGGGCCGCATTTGTGTCAAATGGTCATATGATGCTTGCCCGAGATGGTGAAGTTATCCCGGTTTTGGCGGTAAACGATTTCGTGCCCGCGCTGGGCGGGGCCGCAAAGTTCAATGTTTACAATGCACTCGGGGCGATCGGTCTTGCTGATGCATTGGGTTTGCCGATTTTGGCGATGACAAATGGCCTTGCAGGATTTACGGATTCACCCGATGAAAACCCGGGTCGCGGCAATTATGTCGAAGTTGGTGGCTTAACCTTGCTTATCGATTATGCACATAACCCGCACGGCTTGATGGCTTTGGCACCTGCGATAAAATCTTTTCCTGCAAACCGGCGACTGGTTATAGCGGGTCAAGCTGGGGATCGAAGCGATCAGGATACTTGCGATATGATCCAGGCCCTGTGGACGTTTGATCCAGACATGGTCGTTGTCGCCGAACTGCCTGATATGTTGCGAGGTCGCCAAGCTGGCGAGTTAACCGAAGTTATGTCTAACGAGTTACTTCGTCTTGGCGCGACCCAAGAAAGTATCATTCGAACCGGCACAGAATACTCGGCTGTCATCAAATCGTTGGAATGGGCCCGAGCGGGCGATTTCCTTGCGTTGTTAGTGCACGATGACCGCGTCGAAACGATGCAACTGCTAGACAAGTTGGCTCAATCGGGCTGGCAGGCTGGCGAGCCGTTGCCGATTTAAGGCTCTGGTTCAAAGACACGTACTACGGGCGGCGTTGTGTTTGACACTGCGGCTCGTTTCATGCCGTCACTGTTATATGGCATCGAAATATTGCCCCGCGCATCAATTGCGATAAGCCCGCCGTCGCCGTCAAATCGCGCTACCTCGTCCAGAACTTGGCGTGTGGCTTGATCAAGTGGGGTTTCGCTGTATCGCATTCGTGCTGAAACATCGAAGGCGGCATTCGCGCGCATAAATGCTTCGCCAAGGCCCGTGCTAGACACAGCAACCGTATCATCAGCCCAAGTGCCCGAGCCTATTATGGGCGTGTCGCCAACCCGACCGATCATTTTATTGAAAGTGCCACCAGTTGACGTTCCCGCCGCCAGTTCACCGTGAATATCCAGGGCGACAGCGCCGACTGTGCCGTGGTTGGCCAACTCGCCCGATCCATGCGAGGCATGTTCCGAGTAATAGTCGTGCGGGTCAAGAACTTCGGCCAAGCCTGCTGCTTGCGCTGCAAGCCGCGCACCGGTGCCCGCAAGCATGACATGGCGACCATCTTCCAGAACTGCCAAGGCCGAACGAATGGGGCTTTTGATGCCTTCAATTGCGGCAACAGCACCCGCGCGCCGCTTTGGTCCATGCATCAAAGAGGCATCCAATTCAAACCCGCCCATCGAATTTGGCGCCGATCCTTTGCCCGCAACATATAACCCCGAAGCTTCTAACGCTTCGACGGCCCAAACGACAACTTCTAGGGCCGTTTCACCCTTGATTAACCTGTCTTGGCCTGCCGTGATCAAGCGTAACAAGTCTTCTTTTTGTTTTGCATAATCCGTACCGGGCCTTGCGCCTGCGCCACCGTGAAGCACTAATGCATATGTCATGTTTGATCCGATAATTTATGTGGCCAAATGGTATTTTCATATCAGGCGCTGGGCTTAGTTGTTAGTTGTGGCGTTTATCAAAATATATCCCGCTTTTGAAGGGCCGTTCGACCATTTTTGCGTCTGAACATCTATTTTGGAATTTACAGCTTTCAGTGCATTCAAAGTTTGGAACACTTGCGCTGGACTGCGTGATGCAAGAGATTGACAACTAGCGTTAACGGAGATCGCAATATGATAATTTATGGATTGAACACTTGTGCCAACTGCCAGAATGCCCGCAAGTCGCTAGAGGCTGCGGGCAAAGACGTAACTTTTCGCGATGTCCGGGACCAGCCGTTGAATGAGGCTGAATTGACGGTTTTACTAACAGAATTTGGCGACCGTTTGGTGGATCGCACCACAAATGACTGGCGTGGGTTAAGCGGTTGGTTGAAACATTCAGAGGCCGAAGCGCAACTGACTGCAAAACCCAAACTGATGGCACGACCAGTAATCCAGGACGGCGATAAACACTATTTGGGCTGGGATGACGCGGTGCAAACAGCCTTGCTTGCATAAGTGTATCGGTAATCAATTTGCTTGCAGCGCAACGTTGGTTAGGTCGGGCGGGCATCCAACATCTTTATCAGCCTATTTGGCGCTGCATATCTGTACGCATACTCAAAAACATCGCTGACGGAACGCCAGTCAGACGTTATTGCAACTGCCCTTGGCGGTCATTGTCACGTAATTCCCTGTCTGCTTCATTTCCGCATAGCCCTTGCCGTTGTCGTAAATTCGAAACGAGAAATTGAACGTAAACTTTTGCTTTGTATACCGCGGCTACTGCAAAACCCGAACGTTGCGATGTGAGATGATGCGGAAGTTATCAGTTACTTGATCTCGAAAGTTGCGCCACTGGTGTGGGAC
>JBLHMX010000047.1:0-16080 GCA_047622625.1 Paracoccaceae bacterium
AGGCTTTCCACACAGTGCCAACATCTGCGGGCAAAGCTTCACCAGCCGAAATGCTGCGGCGAATACCGCCTGCTCCCTTAGGCGTTTGGCCATCCATTACCGCGACCATTGCCGCGTAAAGCGTTGGTACACCGCAGAAAATACTGGGTTTTCTGCGCGCGATCACGTCAAACATGGCATCAGGTGTTGGCCGCAATGGGTAAAGGATTGCAGTGGCCCCGGCCGACATTGGAAAGGTCATGCCGTTGCCCAACCCGTAGGCAAAGAACAGTTTGGCAGCCGAAAAGATGGTGTCTTCCGCTGTGATCCCCAAAACCTGTGCGCCATAGGTATCTGCCGTCGCGCGCAAAGCTGAATGCACGTGCCGCACCCCTTTTGGTGCTCCGGTTGAGCCCGACGAATATAGCCAAAACGCTGTTTCATCTGACGAGGCATTAACCAATTCAGCGGGCAAACTTTTGGCCAATTCATCACTGAAAGACGGAATTTCAACACCGCCACCGCCGACCACAATCACAGTTTCTAGGAATGGGTTGTTGGCAAAACTTGGCTGAACGATCTCCAGCAATGGGGCAGAAACGAACAGAATTCGCGCCCGACTGTCACGCAGAATACTGGCGTAAACATCGGTTGTTAACAGGGTATTCAGCGGCACCGGAATAACTCCGGCCTTGATAGAGCCCCAGAAAATCACTGGAAATTCAACGCAGTCCAAAACCAACATCGCCGCGCGATCTTCACGCCTGATATTATGCGCTGCAAATAGCCCCGCCATTTGATCCGACTGCTGAGCAAGCTCGCGGTATGTCAGTTGACGGCCATTTTCCACGCCTTCAATAAAGGCCGGTTTGTCAGCAATTTCACTGCCGCGGTGACGCTCGACAAAATAGAGGGCGGCATTTTGGTTTTCAGCGGTCATGCGTGTTCCTTTTCAAAAGGGACAAAAATAGTGCCCCGCCCAGCCCCTAAACGCCCAAATATCGATGCAAAGCTTCACGATCTTGGCGCAACTCATCTGATGATCCCCGCCAGACAATCTTACCACGTTCGATGATATAATTCTTGTCAGCAATTTTCAGCAAATCTTTCAGATTTTTATCTACGACCAAAATTGAAACTTTCTGGCTTCGGATTAGACTTAGCGCGGCCCAGATCTTTTGACGCACAAGCGGGGCCAGCCCTTCGGTGGCCTCATCCAATATTAACAGTTTCGGGTTGGTCATTAAGGCGCGGCCAATCGCCAGCATTTGCTGTTCGCCACCAGACAACAAATTGCCCATAGATCCTTTGCGCGTCGCCAATTCTGGAAACAGATCATACACTTTTTCCACAGTCCAGGGGTCATCTACGTTCTGGTGGTTTGACGATGTTGCAACAAGATTTTCCCACATGGAAAGGTTGGGAAATATCTGACGCCCCTCGGGCACAAGACCAAGACCTAGATTGGCGGTTTTAAAAGACGGGTTGCCGACCAATTCAACATTTTCGAATTGGATCGACCCGCCAGAAGCTGCAACAATCCCCATGATCGAACTGATCGTCGTGGTTTTCCCCATGCCGTTGCGCCCCAACAAAGTTACTACCTGGCCTTCGTCAATTTCAAGATCAACACCAAACAACGCTTGCGAGCTGCCGTAATGCGCCGTCAGACCTGACACTTTCAGCATCATTCCTCCCCCAGATAGGCATGCAGGACGTCGTCATTATTCCGAATGTCGTCAGGACTGCCAGTGGCGACTATCTTGCCGTAAACAAGCACGGAAATCCGATCGGCAAGGGCGAAAACCGCATCCATATCATGTTCGATCAACAGGATTGTTCGCTGGCCTTTCAGGGTTTTCAGAAAGGCCACCAGTTTACCGCTTTCTTCAGAACCAAGGCCTGCCATCGGTTCATCCAGCAACATCAATTCAGCCCGACTGGCAAGGGCAATGGCGATTTCCATCTGCCGATGCTCGCCGTGACTTAGGGTCGAAGTTGCGTCGTCTGCGCGGTGCTGCAGACCAACTTGCTGCAGGCTCTCCATCGCCTCGTCGCGGATATGTTTGATCGCGCGAGCGGGCTTAATGAACCGAAATGAATGGCCGTCCTGCGCCTGAACCGCCAATGCGACATTGTCTAAAACAGACATGCCCATGACCAATGACGTGATTTGAAACGACCGGGTAATGCCAAGGCGCGCGCGTTTGTGGGCCGCGTGGTTTGTGATGTCCAATCCCTTAAACATCACGCTACCGCTGTCAGGTTTTAGCCCGCCACACAGTTGCGAAATCAACGTGGATTTCCCAGCCCCATTAGGGCCGATAATTGCGTGCAATTCACCCTGTCGCACGTCCAGCGTCACGTCATCGGTTGCCGTTACACCGCCAAATTTTTTGTTCAGCCCCCTGACTTGCAACAGAGCGGTCATTTGGCACCGCCTTTGCCTTTGAACAGCCCCATTATCCCGCCGCGAATGAACAAAACCACACCGATCAGCATTAACCCAAACGGCAGGTGCCAGAAGATGGTGTAACTTGACAGAATTTCTTCAAGCAGAATGAATATAGACGAGCCCAAAATGGGACCAAGAACAGTGGACGCACCACCAAGGATGACCATGAACATCAATTCACCGGAACGGGTCCAATGCATCATGTCCGGCGCAATAAAGGTGGTGAAATTTCCCAGCAAGAACCCGGCATACCCACACATCGCGCCCGAAATCACGTAAGCCGCAAGACGATACAAAAAGATGTTGTATCCCAATGTCACCATGCGCTCGGGATTGCCTTTAGCACCCTGCAGCACCATGCCAAAACGGGAATTTACGATCGTATATTTTAACGCCATTGCCCCGATCAGGGACACGTAACACAGCAAATAAAGATGCAACGGGTTGTCCAAATTTATTAGCGGCAATTCGCTTCGAACATCAATCGAAAGGCCGTCATCGCCGTTATAAATGTCCAACGATTGGAACAGGAAAAACACCATCTGCCCAAACGCCATCGTGATCATGATAAAATAAACGCCCTTGGTACGCAGCGCAATTGCCCCCGTTATCAGCGCAAACAACGACGAAAGACCAACCGCCAGCACGATATGAAACAACCCGTTGGTCGAGGCGATCATTTCAAAACCGCCCCAAAACTCGTGATAAACCGGAATGCCCACAGCATAAGCACCAAGCCCAACAAAAGCCGCATGGCCAAACGACACTAAGCCCCCGAACCCTAGGATCAGGTTCAAGCTAGTTGCCGCGATACCAAGGATGACCAGACGTGTTGCCAGATCAACGTAAAACGCGTGCCCGGTTTGCAGAAAAACCGGCGGCAATACTGCCAACGCAATCATGGCGACAAGGGTGATCCATCCAACAAGATTTAAGCGTTTCATCAGCGCACCTTTGGCGGGAACAAACCCTGAGGCTTCAACGCCAAAACAACCGCCATCAGGATATAGATCATCATCGCGGATACGGCAGGGGCCGATGTTTCGGCAGCATTTTCGCTCATGAACAGCTTAAAGATGTCATCCAGAAATGAACGTCCCAGCGTGTCGATCAAACCCACGATAATAGCCGCAATAAACGCGCCCTTCATCGAACCGATACCGCCAACAATAATCACAACGAAAGCCGTAATTATGATTTGCCCGCCCATGCCGATTGACGCCTCGGAAATTGGTGCGACCAGCATGCCTGCCAACCCGGCCAGCATAGCGCCCAGTGCGAACACAAGCGCAAACAGCGTTTTGATATCAATACCAAGGGCGGAAACCATCGTGCGATTACTGGCACCAGCGCGAATTAACATGCCAAGTTTTGTATAATTAACCAACCAAACCAAACCACCTGCAACCGCCAACCCAGTAGCGATAATCAACAACCGAAAAGACGGGATCACCGCACCTTCAAACAATTCGACTTGCCCATTTAACCAATCAGGCAGAGGCACGGAAATGCCTTCAGGGCCCCAGATCAAATGCACCAATGTATCCAGCACAAGGATCAAACCAAAAGTGCCCAACACATGATCCAGATGGTCTTTGTCATAAAGATTGCGCGCGACCAGTCGTTCGATGGCAAACCCGACCATTCCAGTTAGTGGCAGCGCGATCAAAACCGCCAACAGAAAATTGCCAAGAAATAGGGTCAGTGAGGCACAGATAAACGCACCAACCATGTAAATTGACGCATGTGCCAGATTGACGAAATCAAGAATTCCAAACACCAGAGTCAGGCCCGAAGCGACCAAAAACAGCAGCAAGCCAAGTTGCACGCCGTTCAACACCTGCACAAATAGAAGGGTGTAATCCACAGCCAAAAATTCCGGAATTTGTTAGGAAAAGATGGCCGAAACGGATCCGGCCACCTTTAATTCAGACTAAAAAAAGTCGCTTAGTTCAGCGCACAATCTTGCGCATATGTATCTTGATGCGCTTCGTAAACTGTTTTCACAACCTTAGTTGTCCAGTTGCCATCTGTACCTTCTACAACTTCACGCAGATAGAACGCTTGAATTGGCATGTGGTTGTTGCCGTAAGTATATTTACCACGTACCGAGTCATAATTCTGGGATTCCATGGCAGAACGCATGCCATCCATATTGGTCAAATCGCCGTCTACAGCTTCAACTGCGCCTTTGATCATCATGATCGAGTCATAAGCTTGCGCCGCATAAAACGATGGGTACGCGCCATGTGCGGCACGGAAATCGCCCACGAACTTGGCATTTGCAGCGTTGTCCAGCGTTGGATCCCATTGTTGCGTAAACTGGCTGCCCAGAACATCTGTGAAACCAGCGGCCTGAAATTTCGGCAAACTTAGCGCATCAACCGTAAAGGTTGTGTAAAGCGGCAAGCTGTCCTTTAGACCCGCCTGTTGATACTGCTTCATGAACGCGCCGCCTGCTTTGCCGGGGTAGAAAACAAACAAGCCTTCAGCACCCGATGCTTTGGCTTTGGCAAGCTCGGCCGAGAAATCAAGTTGGGTTGGCCATGTGGTCATGTCCGTACCAAGAATTTCACCTTTGAACGTGCGCTTAACGCCTGCAACCATACCTTTACCTGCGGCATAATTTGGCGCGATGACATAAAGTGATTTCACACCGTTCTGATTAAGCACTTCGCCCATCGCCATTGGCGTTTGGTCGTTCTGCCAGCTTGAAGAAAAGAAATTCTCGTGGCACAGCTTGCCCGCAACTGGGCCCGGTCCAGCATTAGCAGTGATCAGAAACTTACCTGCATCCAGCACGGATTTACGCGACGCCAGCAAGACATGGCTCCAGATATATCCAGCAACGATGTCGACATTGTCTTGTTTCACCAGCTTGTCAGTCACCTGTTTGCCAGTTTCAGGTTTGAAGCCGTCATCGCCCCAAATCACGTTCACGTCCAAATCGCCCATCTTGCCGCCAATATGGCTAACGGCCAATTCGACTGCTTTTTTGATGTCGTTGCCGATCACAGCACCGCCAGTGGACAGCGTTGAAACATAGCCGATTTTAATCTCGGCGGCGCTGGCCATGCTGGTTAGCATTGTTGCGGCAAGAGCCGCAGAAAGTAACTTTTTCATAGTGTTTTCTCCCGTTGGATTTGTATTGTGTTCGGTTTTACGGCTTCCTGTCAAACCGTCATTTTTATACATTGCTTGGCATGTCTTTTAACATGAAACTAGGTCGTCACTAATCGGAAGTCATAACTTGCATCCCACAGCAAATCGAATCTTTCCGGACCTTATCTTACTTCAAGCTTAAAACATTAACTTGGCTGAGCGTTATTTCAAGCCTAAAATATATCACGTGCCGCACGGACAACCTTCAACCAATCAATTAATCCCGCAATTCACGCCGCAACATCTTGCCCACGGCCGATTTTGGCACTTCGTCAATAAACGCAATTTGTTTAGGGACTTTGTAGCCCGTAAGGTGCTCGCGGCAAAATGCAATGATCTCATCTGGGGTAATGCTGGACCCTTCGGTTCGCACAACAAACAACTTCACGGCCTCGCCGGTCTTTGCATCCGGCACACCAATACAGGCACATTCCTGCACGCCCGGGCATTTACTAGCCGCCTGTTCAATGTCGTTGGGATAGACGTTAAAACCCGACACGATCACCATATCTTTCTTGCGATCAACGATCCGATAACGCGCTTGATCATCCAGAATAGCGATGTCGCCCGTGCGGAAATACCCATCCGGCGTGAACGCATCTTTGTTGGCATCCGGGCGGTTATAATAGCCTTGCGTCACTTGCGGGCCTTTGCAAACCAGCTCGCCGCGCTCGCCTATGGGCACGTCTTGGTCATTGTCGTCCAACAGTCGGATGTCTGTATCTTTAAGCGCAAAACCGATTGTGCCGCTAAATTCTGTCCAAGTTGGATCGCTTAACGTAAGTGCAGGCGAGGTCTCAGACAGGCCATACGCCTCTAAGATCGGTTTACCAGTAAAGCCTTGCCATTTTTCAGACGTTGCCTGCATCGTCGCCGTGCCGCCCGCCAACGCTAATTTCAAGTTAGAAAAATCAATATTGGGAAATTCAGGGTGCAACATCAAGCCCGCGTAAAGCGTGTTCACGCCGTTGATGCGGGTAAAACCCGAATTCTTCATTGCACCAACAAACTGATCCATATCGCGCGGATTGGTAATCATGATATTTTTACACCCAAATCCGGTGTAACAGATGAAATTCACCATCAAAGCAAAGATATGATACATCGGCAGCGCTGTGATTATTATCTCTTCGCCTTCGACCATTACGCTGTGAAATTTATCATGCGCCTGATCGACATTTTGCAACAAATTGTCATGGGTCAGCATCGCGCCCTTGCTTGGCCCCGTTGTTCCGCCGGTATATTGCAGAAAGGCAAGATCTTGGCGGGTGACGTCAACAGGGCTAAACGCCATCGATGCGCCCTGATGAAGAGCATCCGACAATAGAACGAAATCTTCAAAGCCATCCGGTACTGGCGGTGACGGCAGCGCGTTTTGGCCGCAATCGCCAAGATGGATAACCATGATTTGTTTCACGTCCACATCAGCGCGGATCGGTGCGAAATTCGCGATGGAACCTGAAAACAACATCAAGACTTCGCTGTCGCTGTCGCGCAGTTGATGTTCCAGTTCGCTTGGCGTGTAGCTTGGATTAACACTGACTTGGATCGCGCCACATTTATGGATTGCCATTGTGCAAACCGGATGCGCCAAACAATTGGGTGACATCAGCGCGACTTTGGTGCCTTTCACCACGCCCATGCTGGATTGCATATAGGCCGCAAGCGCATTTGCGTACCGGCCCATATCCGCAAAACTTAGCGTGTTGTGATAGTTCTCAAACGCAATCGCATCGCCATAAGCCGCTACCGCGCCGTCCAAATATCCATTAATAGACTGCGCAGAGCGCACCCGCTCGATTGCTGTTTGAGCCAATCTAATTCTCCCTATCAATCCAATATGCGCTTACTTGGCCCATTCCCACGGACTGATAAAGCTGCCCAGAACGTCATTTACAGACTGGTCGTCAACTTCGCCTGTCTTACTGACATAGGCCACAAGACCGCGCTTTTTGTCCTCGACCACCGACGTAACTTCGGCACTCACTTCGGCCTTACTTAAGGCTTTGTTATAAACTCGGGTTATCGCCGACTTGCGCAGATCCGGCTTGAATATTTTGCCAACAGCTGTCTTTGGCAATTCTGCCAGAATTTCCATGTGCTTAGGCACAGCCGCTTTTTCACCGATGCGTTCTTTGGCAAACGCCATCAAATCATCCACGGTCGCAGTGCCGCCGATAATCAATTCCACAAAAGCTGCTGGCACTTCGCCCGCATGCGCATCGGGCTGACCAATTGCGCCGGCAAAAGCCACATCTGGATGCGCGGCCATTGCTTCTTCAATCGTGGCAGGATCAATGTTGTGACCCCCGCGAATAATCAAGTCTTTAGCACGACCAGTTATCCACAGATACCCGTCACTGTCTAAGCGACCCAAATCACCCGTGCGCAGGTATTTCTTCTTGGCAAACAAACCGACGTTTTTATCGTCTTCTGTATACGTGCCGCCCGGAATAACGCCCGGGTTGCTGATACAAATTTCGCCAACCTCGTCGACGCCCATTGCCTTGTTGACCTTACCGTCAGTCGCGCAATCAAAAATCTTAACATCGGTATATGGGAATGGAATGCCAACGGACCCAACTTTCTTGGCGCCATCAACAGGATTGGCTGAAACAACGCAGGTAGCTTCGGTCATGCCGTAGCCTTCCAAAATCGAAACGCCTGTGGCTTTTTCAAACTTGTTGAACAATTCAACTGGCAAAGGAGCCGAGCCGCAAAATGCTGTTTTCAAAGTCGAAACATCAGCATCAACCGGCACCTGCATCAAGGCCGCCGCCGCCGTTGGCACAGTCACCATATATGACCCACCCCAGCGTTCGATCAATTTCCAGAAGTTTTCAAAAACGCCCTCGCCGCGATACCCAGCAGGCGTTGGCATGACCATATGCGCACCAGCCCCGACCGCCGCCATAAAGATCGGATAAGCCGCAAAAACGTGAAACAACGGCAAAGGACATATCACCACGTCTTCATGGGTCAGCAGCAATTCTTCGGCGACCCAACCGTTGTAGATCATGCCGGAATAGCGGTGTTGCGCGACCTTGGGCATACCTGTGGTTCCACCCGTGTGAAAATATGCGGCCACTCGATCATCAGTGGCATCCGGGAAATCCAATGCATCAGCGCGGTGCTTGGCCAGCTCTTTGTTGAAATCAAGCACCTTGGCATTGTGGCCAACAGGAACCTTCGGACGGATCAGCGGCACGATCCAGCTTTTTGGCGGTGTCAGATAGCGCAGTAAATCAACCTCAAGCACTGTTTTGACGTTCGGAGCGTGGCCGATGGCCTCTTCCGCTTTTTGCGCCACGTCTGTTTTTGGGAATGCCTTGAGTGTGACCAAAACTTTGGCGTTGGTTTCGCGCAAAATGGCACCGATTTGCTCGGCTTCAAGCAGGGGATTGATCGGATTAACAATCCCCGCGACGGCCCCGCCCAACAATGTAATCCCGGTCTCATTGGCATTTGGAAGCAGATAGGCCACAACATCGTTTTCGCCCACGCCCAAGCGGCGAAACATGTTTGCAGCCTGCGTGGTTTTGCCCAGCAATTCGGTCCAGGTCAGAGTTTCCGCTTTGTCCTTAGGCCCCGAGGTGATCTGAAAAGACATCGCATTGCGATCAGGAAATCGCTTCGCCGCGCGTTCAACGTACTTGTAAATCGTTGTCGCCGGTTGGCGTTCTTCCCAGGTCATAGCTTTTTCAATTGCGATTTTGTCTTTATTCGTGGCCATTATTGTCATGGCGGTCCCCCCGGAAAATTGTTAAATTTTATTTTGCTGCCAACAAGATGCTTGGGAACGCCCAGCGGTTCAAGTGTTTCCGACCCACAAATCAATTCGGGTCGGCAATTCGCCCATAATTCAGGTTGAAAATCCGTATTTCACAGAATAATTAGGCCGCTAAAAAACTGATCTGCAAATTTTGGCGCGTTCAAAGGTTACGTAAACTGATTCCCTGACGCGCCGGCCTGTTAAATCGAATAGCCTTCGGTAAACTGAAGTTTGGCCAAGCGTGCATACAAACCACCTTGGGCCACTAGGTCGTCATGCGTGCCCGTTGCCACAACCTTGCCTTCGTCAAATACAATTATCCGGTCAGCCTTTTTTACGGTCGCCAAACGATGCGCAACAATCAAAGTAGTGCGATCCGCCGACAAAGCCTCGACCGCTTTTTGCACCAGCTGTTCACTTTCGGCATCCAAAGCAGAGGTCGCTTCATCCAACAACAACACTGGCGCGCGCCGCAAAATTGCCCGCGCAATGGCAATGCGCTGCTTTTGTCCGCCCGAAAGCATCACGCCGCGTTCGCCCACAAAACTTTCGTAGCCATCTGGTAGCGCGCTCAAGAAATCATGTGCTGCGGCAGCCTTTGCGGCGACTTCTACCTCCGCGTCACTGGCATCAGGGCGGCCAAACCGAATGTTTTCACGCGCTGTTCCGGCGAAAATCACCGCATCCTGTGGGACCATCGCAAGTGATTTACGAAACTCTTCGCGGGTCAGCGATTTCAGATCAAACCCGTCCAGCGTAATGGACCCGCTTTCAGGATCAAAGAACCGCAGCATCAATTGAAAAATGGTCGATTTGCCCGCGCCAGATGGGCCAACAAGTGCCACGGTTTCACCCGGATTAACCGCAAAGCTAATGCCATCCAGCGCTTTGACACCAGGCCGCGCCGGGTAACGAAACACTACGTTTTCAAAATCAATCTTACCCTTAACATCTTCGGGCAGGGACTTGGGCGCAACGGGATCACCAACCGTATCTTCTGCATTCAAAAGTTCTACCAGGCGTTCGGTCGCGCCAGCAGCACGTTGCAATTCACCCCAAATTTCCGACAAAGCCGCAACTGAACCCGCAACCATCACCGCATAAATCACAAACTGCACTAACGCGCCGGACGACATTGTATTATCGCCCACATCGCGCGCACCAATCCAAAGCACACCAACAACGCCTGAAAAAATCAGGAAAATCACGATCACGGTCATGAATGCCCGCGTTTTGATCCGCTTGGCCGCAACATCAAAAGATTGTTCGGTCACAGCCCCAAACTTTGCACGGCTTTGCGCCTCGTGCGTAAACGCCTGCACAGTTTGGGCGGCTTGCAGGGTTTCGCTGGCATTGCCCGAGCTTTCCGCAATTTTGTCCTGATTATCGCGACTTAATGTGCGAAGACGGCGGCCCAAAACCAAAATCGGTACGATAACCAAAGGGACGACCAACAAAACCATCGCTGCCAACTTCATGCTGGTCGCCAGCATAAACGCCAAACCACCGAAGAAAATCAACACGTTACGCAAAGCCACCGAAACCGAGCTGCCGATCACAGACAGGATCAAAGTTGTATCCGTCGTGATGCGAGACAGAACTTCGCCCGTCATAATGCGTTCAAAAAACGCGGGACTCATCCCGATCATTTTATCGTAAACCGCCTTGCGAATATCCGCGACAACACGTTCACCAAGGCGCGTCACTAAATAGTATCGCAAGCCCGTACCAATCGCTAAAAGAAGGGCCACACCAACGGCCGCAGAAAAATATTGATCCAACCGGTCAAATGATCCGCTGGCAAATCCGTCAATCACGCGGCGAACGGCCAACGGCAACGCTAACGACAACGCGGCGGTCAGAAACAAGGCAACGCCCGCCAAAACGACTAGCTTACGATAGGGCGTTACATACGGAAGCAAACCACGGATAGGCCCGACCGTCGCCGATTTTGGCCGGTCTTGCGGGTTCTCTTCGTTTTGGTTTGCCATTTGCTTTGCGTCCTTTGTGCCTGCAGGCTTCAAATAGGCGAGCACACCGCCAATCTCAAGCACATGAGGTGTCGCAGTCAAAATGAATGTGTTTCGATTGACTTACTTCAGGAAATCCGCGCCAATTGGTGTAACTCAATTGGGGGCAATTCATGTTCAAAAAAGCGATACGCCGAATTCTGTTTTGGGCCACCGCGCTCGGGCTTTTGGTTCTCACCGTAAAGCAATTTCCAGACCGAGGCGTTGAAGCCGAAAACGCTTATCATGCAGGGGATTATGTAACGGCTGCCAAGTTTTGGGGCAAGATGGCCAAACTTGGCGATGGTGCGGCACAATATAATCTTGGGTCCCTTTATACGACGGGCGATGGGGTGAAAGCCGATGAAGAAACCGCCCATGAATGGTTTGTCGCCGCTGCCAAAAACGGCAATTCTGCCGCCATGTACGAGCTTGGAAAAACCTTTGCGACTGGCGCCGGTGTCATTCCGTCAGCATCCACGGCCTTGATGTGGATCCGCGACAGCGCCGAAGCGGGTTATGTGCCCGCACAAATTGATCTCGGGCTGAAATATCTAAATGGAACCGGCGTCGCAAAAGATGTTGTCGCCGCCAATTTCTGGCTGGCACGCGCCGCCGGATCAGGCTCGGGCCCACCCGTGCTAACCTTACACGCTGCAGGGCCGCCCTGTGGCGATGTTTGATAAGTGAAAGGTTGGAGCGGGTAGCGGGAATCGAACCCGCGCCTTAAGTTTGGAAAACTCGTATGATACCATTTCACCATACCCGCCCGAACGTCGATTAGCTATGCCAAGGCTGCCCAGAGGTCAATAAGCCTTGTGAGTTTTGCCCGACCTTTTATTCCGTTTCCAATGTGTGATCCGCATTCAAATTGCGGCGCCACTACATCAATTTGGCCCGCCGGTTATATCACCTGCACATCAGTGCCAAAATCATCGTGAATGTCGGTTATCTCGACCGCCGGAATTGTCGAAAGACTACCCGCAATCGCAAACCTTGGACGATCGTCGCGCCAAAGTATCTTCGTTTCGGGAAAACCGCGAGCCAATCGTGTCGAAATGTAAGCGTGACACTGGCAAAATTGTCCGTCTCGTTGTAGTAAATTGAAAATACACCACTTGGCCCGCAGCTTGGTAAGGACTGACCATTGCAAAATCTGATCTATATTCTGAATGGACCGAACCTGAATTTATTGGGAAAACGCGAGCCTGATGTTTATGGTCATTCCACCTTGTCAGACGTTGAAATCGCTAGCAACGCGACGGCCACAGAACTTGGGCTAACGCTCCAAATGCGGCAATCTAACCATGAGGGTGAGCTGGTTGACTGGATCCAAGAGGCCCGCCAAATGGCAGCAGGTATCATCATTAACCCTGCCGCTTTCAGCCATACGTCCGTGGCCATATTAGATGCGCTTAATACGTTTGATGGCCCCGTGATCGAAGTTCACATTTCCAACATCCACAAGCGCGAAGAGTTCCGCCACCATTCTTTTGTTTCGGGTCGTGCAAACGCCGTTATTGCGGGTTGTGGAATTGAAGGTTACGCACTGGCCGTTCGCCATATGGCCAGTTTGGTTGCCTCTTAGGCTTAGTCCTTCACAAACATCTTTCGCGGATAGTTTGTTAAGGGTTCAGCAGCACCTGCGCTGCGAATACGCATAGTTTCCGTGATTTCCAGACCCCAATCGGCCATCCATAACGCCGGCATGAAATGAAATGTCATGTTCGGTTCAAGAACCGTGGCGTCAGATGGGCGAATTGAAAACGTCCTTTCACCCCAATCCGGTGGATAACTTAATCCAATGGGATAGCCACATCGCCCCTCGCGTTTAATGCCGTTTGCATTAAGCACCGCATAAAATGCACGGGCCACATCGCCAGCCGTATTGCCTGGGCGCGCCGCCTCGATCCCGGCTGCAATACCTTCGACGATAACACTTTCCGCATGGGCCACTTCGGCGGGTGGTTTGCCCAGCCAAATGGTCCGACACAAAGGCGCGTGATAGCGCCTGTAACAGCCCGATATTTCAAAGAACGTGCCCGAATTGTTGGGAATTGGTTTGTCATTCCACGTCAAATGCGCCGCCGCTGCCTCGTCACCAGTTGGCACCAACGGGCAAATAGCGGCGTAGTCACCGCCGAACGGCACGCCATTTTCTTCGCCGCCCCAAATCGCGGTGTGATAAATTTCTGCGACCACTTCGTTCTTGCGCTTACCGGGTTCAAATATCTCCAAGATTTTCGCCTGCATCAATTCAGATATCTGCGCGGCGTAGCGCATATATTTCAGTTCTGTTTCTGATTTCACAGCGCGACACCAATTCACCAAGCTTGTGGCGTCAGCATAATTGTTTCCCAGGTCGTTCGTCAAAACCGCGTGGGCTTTTGCTGAATAATAGTAGTTATCCAATTCAACGCCAAAACGATGCGCACCCCAGCCAAGATCCCGAATAACCCCCGCCAAATGCGTCATTGCGTGATGTTCCGGGTTCATCACCAAATCGTCTGGATACCCAATGATATTGGCCATATCCATATAACAGGTTTTGGTCGCGCCCACTGCATCCATGCCCCGGCCCCAAAAAATCGGATCACCACTTGGGCCGATCAACACGCCCTGAGGCACGTAAAATGACCAGCCATCATAGCCAGTTAACCACGCCATATTGCTTGGGTCGCAAGAAAAAAGAACTTCTATGCCACTACGGTCCATTGCCGCGCGAACTTTAACCAGACGATCAGCGTATTCTTGACGACTGAAATCCAAATCTACATCAGGCATGAACATTTCCTTTGGTGTTCGGTTTTTTGGGCGAAACTTGGTCCAAACGCGCAAGCCGTGCAATTGTGACTGAAGTTCGACCTTCAAGTGACCATAACTTGCTGTTTTCATAGTATAAAAGCAACAAAATTCGCAATGGCCCGCAATTCCAATTCGACCAGATATTTGGGATTGCTATCACAGTCCTAAATCGACCACACAAAATAAGGATAAAGCCTGCCCTGTTCCGGGGCCTTCATCCGATACTGCTCAACTGGGTCCCGCTTTGTCGGGGCCCATTTTTTTGCAGTCGGCTATTTAACGTAAAACGCGTCGGAAAAACCCGCGCTTCTTGCAGATACCAGGGCGGATTTCAGGGCCCCGTCATCAGCGAACGGCCCAAG
Source organism: Paracoccaceae bacterium (assembly GCA_047622625.1). Taxonomy (GTDB): domain Bacteria; phylum Pseudomonadota; class Alphaproteobacteria; order Rhodobacterales; family Rhodobacteraceae; genus UBA5972. The sequence continues at coordinate 14,545 of JBLHMX010000047.1, forward strand.
CATCACAATCGCATATGTTTTACCACCACGCTTGAAGGGCCGCGAAACAACGGGCAAACCACTAGCGTTGAACCTTTGCAAAGTGCGGCTGGCGTTGGCAGGCACACCGAACGTCGCCACCTGAACAAACCGATGCGTTGCCGGAACCGTTGCGGCAACTAAAATCTTTGGCGTCGCGGTGACGGTTGGATCAAGCGCCGAAACGTCTTCGATCTTTTCCATATTCGCCGGCGATGCCTCGTCAACCGGTAGCTTCTTACGCCGTTTTATCGGCGTTGCAGCAGCCTTAGGTGTGCTTGCAGCATAAGTTCGGGTAGAGGCGGTTGTATAAGGATACACGACCTTTGGTAATTGTGTGGTCACATCACGCCCGGTTGTCACATCGATCAACCGCCGCGGCGTAGTCTGTGTCCAGATCAGGTCCATCTGAGCCTGCCCCTGCGCCGACCCGACACCGCGCCGAGGCGTGGTTTCGGTCTTTAACAAGCTTTTATAGCCCTTCGGTAAAACATAAGGCTGTGATCTGGCAACTTGTACAGGTTGCACATTCGTACCCGCCAACCGACCATTGTAAAAATCCGCCGGATGAATTTCTTGCGGCGCCCTCCGAATGAAAATCTTGCGCGTGCGTTTTGGTGCCTTAGGCACGACACTGGCGACCACTCGTTGCGGACTGGTTGCAGCTTTTGGCGTAATCGCAGCGATACGCGGCTGAACTTGCGCTGTCGCGGCCGGTTTGCGGCGTGGTTGGCCGAACCAGTTCCAATTGATCTTCTTGCGTTTCGGCTTTGTTGTGATCGGCGGCTGAATAGCCGCGACATGTGTCGTTGTTGTTGCCACCACAGTTTTGGTTGGCTTAGTACGGCTCGGCTTGGTCGTGCCCGCAACTAATGTTGGTTTCTGGCCGCAAACTAACCGTCTTGCACGGGTCACGCGTGGAACCCAGTTAACAACGCCGCCAAAGCCCGCGCGCATATAAATACAGCCCTTGCTGTCCACATAACTTGAACCAGTATAGCTGACAGGCGGCACTTCTGCCGGTCCCTTTGACTTTCGCAAGGTCTGTGCGCCAACACTCGCCGCCGAAGCGATCGTAAGTGAAAGCACCAAGGCCCCCGTAAGCACTGCGTTTACTGCCCGCATTTTTGCCCCCTATTATTGAGGGGATTGTGTCAAAAGTTGAAGACTTAGTAAAGGGTCACAACGGCAATAATTAGCCTATTTTGTACCAAACATCCGATCACCCGCATCACCTAGCCCAGGTAAGATATAACCAAGCTCGTTCAACCGCGTATCTAAAGCCGCCGTTACAATCGGCACATCAGGGTGGGCTTCGCGCATCCTTGCCACGCCTTCAGGCGCCGCAAGCAAGCACATAAAGCTAATATCAGTGGCCCCCGCTTGTTTCAAAAGATCAATCGCCGCGACCGAAGAATTTCCGGTTGCCAGCATTGGATCAACCGCAATCACGCGTCGGTTTGCCAAATTATCCGGTACTTTGAAATAGTATTGCACAGGCTTCAGCGTTTCGTGGTC
>JBLHMX010000048.1:0-16059 GCA_047622625.1 Paracoccaceae bacterium
CGCCAGCTGCATGTGCATTGGCGCTTCACGCGGGCGCAAACCGCTGTCATGCGCAAAGAACGCAAAAAACGGGATCTTAATGCCGGAATGGGACAATACCCCAGCCGAGGCAAAAACCAGCAAGGCCCAGATGATCGGATAATGCTGGCCTGCTGCCTCGTCTAAGATCAATGACTTGGTGACAAAACCGGAAAACAAGGGGAAAGCCGAAATCGATGCGGCCCCAACCAAACAGAAAATGGCTGTCCTTGGCATCGTGCGATAAAGCCCGCCAAGTTCCGAGGCCTTGGATGTTCCTGTGCGATACAAAACCGCGCCTACGCTCATGAACAGCAGTGCTTTATATAGGATATGAGCAAACGCATGGCTGGCCGTGCCGTTCAACGCCATTTCCGTGCCGATACCTATGCCTACAACCATAAACCCAAGTTGGTTGTTCAGAGAATAAGCCAGAACTCGTCGTAAGTCGTTTTCAATTTCCGCGAAAAAGATTGGAAACAAAGTCATAATCACGCCGATATAGATCAGGATTTCCGTGCCCGCAAAACCCCGCGCTAACGCGTAAACAGCAAGCTTTGTGGTAAAAGCGGACAGGATCACGGTGCCGGTGATCGTCGCTGCCGGATAGCTGTCTTGCAGCCAATTGTGCAGCAGCGGAAAAGCGCATTTGATGCCGAACGACAGAAATATTAACCACGTCGCTAGTGAGCCAAGCGTCATTTGGCCAAACTCGATTGACCCAGTTTCGCGGTAAAACAATGCCGTGCCAGCCAGCAAGATCACGCCTGAGCCGATTTGCACAATCAAATAGCGCATGCCGGTGTGATAAGCGCCTTCGGTCCTGCGCGCCCAAATCAGGAATACAGACGCAATCGCCGTGCCTTCCCAATAGAAAAATAGCGTAATCAGATCACCCGCGAAAACCGCACCAATGGCGGAACCCGCGTATAAGATCGCTGCAACCTGTTGTACCGTATCACGCACATGCCAAGCGTAAAGATTACCCAGAAAAGCTGCCAACGCAAAAATCAGGCCAAATACGCGCGATAACTTATCGACCCGCATCAGCTCCAGCTCGAAACCGAAAAAACTGACCTGAACCAGATTGCCAAGCGGCAAGTTCCAGACTTGCCAACCCGCCAGCAAAGGAACCGCAAGCAACAATGCGCCCCGCAGCCGCCCTTGTGGCAGGGCCAGCAATACGAAACCCGCAGCAAAAAACAGGAATGCAGTTGGGATTGATTCAAGCATCATGCTCGACCTTATCCAGCTGATCTTCGGGATAGTCCTCGGCGTCTATGGCTTTGTCGCCGTAATATTCCTCATCGCGTTTAATGAAAAACCGCAAGGCCTTGGCCACCAGAATAAGCGCCGTGAACATGACAAAACCGTAAATACCGTAAGCCCCCGGCATCGCCTCAACCTCAAAATGCCCGTGGGTTTCATAGGTAAAATCGGCAAGGAACAGCAAAAGGCAGACCACAGCCAGCCCATAAAACAGCTTTGTTGCCGAACCGGGTTTGTCGACCCACAGCATCATACGGCCCAGGGCTGGTAAATTTTTGTCGCGTTGGTCCATAGGCCTACCTACTCCACAATCGGCGCTAGAAACGCCTGTATGTCGCCCGCATAAAAGAACAGCAGCACGCAGCCAAATGCTGTGACCGCTGGTGGTAGCCAAACCAAAGTTGGGCTTTCTTTGATAACGGCGCCTTTAGTGTCGCCCAAAAAGAACCCGCGCCCAACCAACGGCAGCAGATAGGCTACATTCAACAGCGAGCTGAACATCAGAACGCCGATCATCACCCATTGGCCGGTGTCCGCTGCCCCGACTATCAGCAACCATTTGCTCCATGATCCGCCAAGCGGCGGCAGACCGATGATGCTTAAGGCCCCAATCAAAAACGCGATGAACGTTATCGGCATGATGCGGCCAAGACCCGTCATCTGGCTGATCTCGGTTTTATGGGTCGCCACATAAATTGAGCCCGCACACATGAATAAAGTGATTTTTCCCATGGCGTGCATGGCGATATGCATACCACCGCCCAGCGCGCCCATTGATGTTGCCAAAGCCATGCCAAGCGTAATGTAACTTAGCTGGCTGATCGTAGAATAAGCCAACCGCGCCTTCAAATTGTCTTTGGTCATCGCCACGACCGACGCAGCAATCACCGAAAACGCCGCCAGCCACATAAGCCAAACAGACGCACCTGTTTCGGCCAGAAAATCGATGCCAAAGATGTAAATACCAACCTTCAACATCGTAAACACGCCGGCCTTAACCACCGCCACCGCGTGCAACAAAGCCGATACAGGCGTAGGCGCAACCATCGCAGCAGGCAGCCAACGATGAAACGGCATCAAGGCAGCCTTGCCTATGCCAAATGCATAAAGCGCAAGCAAAACAGCGACCATTGGTCCCGTGATATGCCCTTCCAGAATGCCGCCCTTGGTGAAATCTAAGGTGCCCGTGATTGTGTAAGTCCAAATCACCGCCACGAGTTGCAGTCCGATGGAAGTACCGATCAGAATACCCAGATAAGTCCGTGCGCCTTTAATAGCTTCGGGCGTGCCTTTATGGGCGACCAGCGGATATGTTGAAAGGGTTAACAGTTCGTAAAACAGGAACAATGTGAACATGTTAGAGGCAAAAGCGATACCCATGACCGAGGCAATCGCAAAAGAGAACGCCGCAAAGAAACGGGCATGATGGGCCTCGTTATTGCCGCGCATATAGCCGACCCCATAGATGTGGGTTACAATCCACAAACCCGACGCTACGATCGCGAATAGCAGGCCCAAAGGTTCGACGTTAAACGCCAGATCAAGACCCGGCAGCACTTCGAACAACACCAATGGTTCGGTAGTGCCGTTGCCCTCGTTCATCAGAATTGTCAGCACGCACAGGAATGTCGCAACGGCTGCCGCAAGGGTCAGACCGTCGCGTAGATTAGGACGGTTGTACGCCAAGATGTTGGTCAACATCGCCGCAAACGGGAACAGAATGGTTAAAAGAATGGCTGTATTGGTTTCCATCACCGCATCCCCGCCGAACCAGCCAATAATCCTTCTGCCGCCGTTTTTGCAGCGCCCAGCGTCAGGTCAGTTGCAAACCCGAAATATATACATGCGATGGCCATGATCCAAAGCGGGATCAACATCGACATCGGCGCCTCATCTGCTTTGGCACCTTCTGCAGGGGCCTTCATATACAAAACCTCGATCACCCGCCAAACATAGATAACGGCCAACAAAGACGATGCCACAACCAGCAAAGCCACTGGCCACCAGCCTTTTTCCAAAGCTGCCTGCACCAACACCCATTTGCTAATGAACCCAGCGGTTCCGGGAATACCGATCAGGCTAAACCCACCGACAACCACAGCGCCCGAGGTTAGCGGCATCAACCGCCCGTATCCTTGAATGTCGTTGAAAAATGAACCACCTGCGCGCAGCACGAAGATGCCGACACCCATGAACAAAGCTGCTTTGGTGATGCCATGGTTGAACAAATGCACGATGGCAGCTGTCAGGCCAGTTTCAGTCAGCAATCCGATGCCCAACAAGATATACCCGATCTGTGCGATACTGGAATAGGCTAGCAAGCGTTTGAAATCGCTTTGAAATACCGCAATAAAACTGGCCGCGAACATTGCGACGACTGCAAACGGAATGATGATAAATTCTAGCGTGTTGACCTGAAACAGAAACGCCGGTTGGAACACCGAAAACATGAACCGCAGCAACACATAGATGGCGACTTTGGTCGCTGTGGCCGCCAGAAAAGTTGTTACGACTGAAGGCGCATAAGTATACGCATTGGGCAACCACAGATGCAGCGGAAACATCGCCACCTTCAGCCCCATGCCAACCACGATAAAACCAAATGCCGCCAAAACGGTCCGGTTCGCACCTTGATCAGCAATGCGTTCGGCAATATCGGCCATGTTTAGCGTACCCGTGGCGATGTACAAAAACCCGATGCCGATCACGAAAAAAGTTGCGCCAATCGTGCCCATAATCAAATAGTCATAAGCCGCCGTCAGCGCGCGTTTATCCCGATACGAACCCTGGGCAATCAGAACATAAGTCGAAAGCGAAGATATTTCGAGGAAGACAAACACATTAAACGCATCGCCTGTTACAACCACGCCCAAAAGCCCTGTCAGAACCAATACAAACAGCGCGTAAAACAAAGTATGGTTCTTTTCTGGGATCTCGGCCTGCACGGACGCGCGTGCATAAGGCAGAACAATCGCGGCTATGCCACTTACTAACAGCAGCACGAAAGCATTGGCTGCATCGACACGATATTCAATACCCAAAGGTGGGGCCCAACCGCCGATGTGATAGGAAATCACTTGCCCGTCAATGACCCGGCCCAACAACATTACCGACACAATGAACGCCGCGATACTGGCCAAAAATGCTATCGGCCAAGCCAAAGCGCGTGAACCCAGCACAACCATAATGGGCGCCGCCAAAAACGGGATCAAGACCACCAGAACCGGCAGATGATCCGACCAAACGGCGGCAGTATGGTGAATGACTTCGGTAGACATCAGGCCCGACCACCCATTGCTTCACCATGCTCACGGATTTCGGCAGTGGCCATCGCCTGTTCGATCTCTAATATCCGCGCTTCGTCAATGCTGTCAAATTCTTCACGGATGCGCACGATAAATGCTAACCCCAAAGAAGTTGTGGCAACGCCCACAACAATCGCCGTTAAGATCAAAACATGGGGCAACGGGTTAGAGTAGATCACGTTGGGATCAATTTCCAGATCATGTGGAAAGATCGGCGCAGTGCCGCCCGTGACCTTTCCTACCGAAATATAAAGCATGAAAACTGATGTCTGAAAGATGTTCAGACCGACGATTTTCTTGACCAAGTTGCCTTTAGCGACCACGATATATAGCCCTGTCATCATCAGAATGATGAACAGCCAGTAGTTCAAATGACCTAGAATGAATTCACGACTAAATTCGTCCATCACCATTCCTCGTCACTAATGCGGGGTGGTCGGGCTGCAAAGGCGTAATAGATCGCCACCATCACGCCAGTGACAGTGATACCGACACCCAGTTCAACGAACAGAATGCCAAGGTGTTGGCCATGTTCCGGATCGTGCGAACTTAATGCTGTGTAATCCAGATAGTTAAACCCTGTGAATAGGCTGATAACACCCGTTCCACCATAGATCAGCACGCCCAAGGCTGCGAGTTTATGCACCAACCAAGGCGGGAAAACGGCCTGCACTTTGCGCAAGGAAAATACGATGCCGTACAGAATAAACGCCACGGCCATGATAACGCCCGCCTGAAAACCGCCTCCGGGTGAAAAATCGCCGTGAAACTGCACATAAAGCGCATACAACATCAAGGTGCCGACCAGCAATTTGGTAACCACGCGCAGGATCAAGTGGTGGCGCATTAGTTTTGCCCCTCTTGATCTTCGTCTTCATCTTCGCGACGTCGACGCAGGCCTGAAAGCAAAAGCAAAACGCCAATGCCAGCCGTGAAAACAACAGCGGTTTCACCCAATGTGTCATAGCCGCGATAGCTGGCCAAAATTCCGGTCACTACATTGGGCACGCCAATTTCATGCGGGCTGCGTTCCAAATAATCAGGCGCCACATGGGTTTGAGCGGGCGCGTCAGCCGCGCCAAAGTTCGGCATATCAAGCGTGCCATAGATCAAGGCCGCCCCCGTGACTAGAACGACAAACAACGGTAACGCGGGCGAGCGGGTCGATGGCCGTTCAAACCGAGACGTCAGGGCCAATGTGCTTAGCATCAAAACCGTCGATATGCCCGCGCCAACAGCGGCCTCGGTAAAGGCCACATCAACCGCGTCAAGCGTGACCAGCAACAAGGCTGATAAAAGCGAAAACACGCCTGACAACATAACCACAGCGAAAAGACTGCGCATGCGAACAACCGCGATGGCGGTTATGACCAGCATCGTGAAAAGCAAAAGGTCGATCAAGAGTTCGATGATTGATCCCCCCCCTCATTTGCAGACGCCACTATCGGTTCGGGTTCGGCCCCGTGCAGGCCTTCAGCTTCTTTCGGGCGAAGACCGGAAACCAGAGCGGCATTTGCCACCGCGTGAGTGGCCGTTGGGCCCGTGATAAACAAAAACACGCCAATAATGATCAATTTGACCGTCACCAAGGTTAGTCCCGCTTGCAACGCCATGCCGACCAATAACAGGATCACACCAGCTGAATCAGTCACGGAAGCAGCATGAAGTCGGGCCCAGAAATCAGGGAACCGCAACGTACCAACCGCGCCAACCACAACGAAAAATGAGCCAGACAACATAAAAGCCCAGCTAAGGGTTTCGATGATGATTTCAGCGATGCTCATGTGTCGCTGCTTTTTGGCGGATCAAACGGGACAATATCGCCAAGGGATCGGTAGCGGAAAAACTTTAGTATTGCGATTGTACCGACGAAGTTGATTAGCGCGTATAGCAATGCGATATCCAGAAAATCTGGTCGACCAGTCAAAAATCCCAAGACGCCGATGAACAGCACGGTATGCGTGCCAAACAAGTTCACGGCCAAAACCCGATCATAAAGGCTTGGCCCCGCGAAAAGCCGGATCAAAACAATCGCCATCGCGACAAAAAGGGCAATTATTGCGACGCCGAACATCATAGGCTTTCAATCCTACCAACCCGATGATCCATGTCGGCCAATGCCAAATTGTCATCAGCGGAATAATTGACAGCATGAACCAGAAAATGACCATCTTCGCTTTCAACCGATATTGTACCCGGCGTCAGCGTTATTGAATTGGCAAATATGACTTGGCCGAGGTCGGTTTCCTGACGGTATGGCACAAAAAACATATGTTGGCGAAGCTGCATCCTTGGTGCCAAGATCAATTTGGTCACAGCCCAATTTGCTTTGGCAATCTCAACCAACAACCACATCAGATACATCAGGAATGCCACAGGCCGAAGCCGGATTTCGACACGGTCACCATCAACTTTATCCATGCGCTTGGTCACAAAGATGACCAATGCCACAGAGGCGACACCAAAGCCGATTGTCAGCGTCTCGTAAACACCGGACATCAACAGCCATAAAGCCATCAATATTATCGCAGCAATCGCTGTTCGCACCCCATACCCGCCTGTGAATCACCTGTTGGGGCAACCTAAGCAAATATCAATCTAGTGTACATGTCACAGGTGGGTGGATCAGCAAAAATTTTATCGCAAATTCTGTGGTGCGCTTGGGTTTACGCCCCAATAGGCGCTGTCAATTCCATCAGATTTGGTTAGCAAATCGATCGTTGATATCAAGCTCTGCAACAAATCGTCCGAATTTCGCGAGCAACGGCCACATAAAACCGCCACATTCGCCCTATAATACTTGCCTCAGGGGACAATCCCACTACATAGTGTCACTAACGGGGCCAGCGAATTTGGTGAGTGTTTGTTAGGACCTGATCTATAGGCTGCGACGATACGCAGACGGGGCGAAATGAGCGGGATAATTCCCAATGCTTGAGTTTATGAATGTCAGCAAGTCCTTTTGGACAGGCACCCAACGCAAGGTCATTTTGGATCAGGCGTCGTTTCGCGTGGAACTTGGCCATTCCGTTGGCATTCTGGCACCAAACGGCACTGGCAAAACCACAATCATCAATATGATGGCCGGTCTTGAAAAGCCCGATGAAGGTACGATTTTGCGCAAATCCCGCATTTCGTTTCCATTGGGCTTCATGGGCGGCGTTGTCAACAAGCACACCGGCACCGAAAATTGTCGTTATATTGCAAGACTTTACGGCCTTGACTCTGACTATGTTGAAGCGTTCTGCCGCTATTTAACCGGGATCGAAGAGTATTTTGATATGCCGGTTGGTACCTATTCGGCTGGCATGCGCTCGCGATTTTCCTTTGCGTTGATGCTGGCGCTTGAATTTGATATCTACCTGATTGACGAGGGGATGCCGGGCACAACTGATGTTGAATTTAACCGTAAAGCAGGGTCCATTCTGCAAGACAGATTACACAGTTCAACCGTGATCATCGTATCGCACCAAGCACAAGTTCTTGAAAAATTCTGCCGATCAGCGGCGGTTCTAAGCAATGGCAAGCTGATCATGTTTGACACGCTAGAAGAAGCAAAGCAGTTATATAATTATGAAGCCCAAAGCTAAAAAATTTAGAATAAGACGCGCTGGTGGCCCAACTGCGCCCGAGGCTGGTTCTAAACCGCGCCCGGAACCAGTACAGCGGCCCGCGCCAGGCGTTCCGCACCAACGCCCGGAACCGACCACGCCTCACCAGCGTCCGCAACGACTGTCCCCGCAAGAAGAAAGCTTTCTTTCGCTGCGTGAAGAAATCGATGCGATCAAACAAGAAAACCTGACAGGCCGACAGTTACGTATGGCCCGGCGCGAAGCACAAAAACACGGGCTGAACCCGTCTTCCGATCTTGATGCTGTGCGAATGTTGCGCAAAAACGGCCACAATCCGTTCAAACGCAGCGACTTGCTTGAGCTCGTTGTCTCAGATCAAGGTCAGGGTCCGGAAAACCTGCCAGCGGCAATTCGGCACGCGCCGCCCCCGTCCACCCATGTCATCACGCCAGATGGTCGCGCTGGTGAAGTGCGTAAAATCCAACTTGATCTTGCCCGTCGCCGTCGCCGGCGGCTGGGTCTTTTGTTCGTTAAGCTGGCGTTCTTCGTCTTTATCCCGACGTTCCTTGCAGGATTTTACTACTACCGCATCGCAACCCCGATGTTTGCCACCAATTCCGAATTTGTCATTCAGCAGGCTGACTCCGGTGCAGGGGCTGCTGCGGGTTTGTTGTCGGGCACATCATTTGCCACTTCGCAAGATAGTATCACCGTTCAGTCATACTTGAATTCGCGGGCTGCCATGTTGAGGCTCGACAATGAATTCGACTTCAAAGCACATTTTCAGCAGGCCCACATTGACACCATTCAACGACTTGATCCTGACGGCACAAATGAAGCGGCTTATCGGATTTATCAAAAACGCGTGAAAATTGGTTATGACCCGACTGAAGGCATCATCAAGATGGAAGTGATCGCGGCCTCGCCTGAAGCGTCACGCATCTTTTCCGAAGCTCTGATCGTTTATGCCGAGGAACAAGTTGACCAAATGACCCAGCGTTTGCGCGGTGATCAGATGAAAGGTGCCCGCAGTGGATTTGACGAGGCCGAAACCAAAATGCAGGCGGCCCAAAGAAGGGTTCTGGAACTGCAACAAAAACGCGGCGTGGTCAGCATTGAAGGCGAGATTTCTTCGCGCATGCAACAAATAACGGCCCGTGAAGTACAATTGCGCGACCGCCAGTTTGAGCTGGCCGAGCTGATGGACAACCCCAAACCCAACCGCACCAAGGTCGATATAGCCAACCGTTCGGTCGTTCGATTGGAAACCGAAATTGCATCTATGCGGGCCGAGCTGACCGAAGGGTCAAGCGGCAGTGGTTCACTGGCTGTCATCCTGGGCGAGCTACGTGTAGCCGAGGCGGATCTGGCCACACGGCAATTGATGCTGGCACAATCCTTGCAACAACTGGAAACCGCCCGTATCGAAGCCAATCGTCAGGTTCGGTATCTGTCTCTTGGCGTTGCACCCGTTCCGCCGGATGAAGCGACCTACCCCCGCGCTTTCGAAAATACATTGTTGGCGTTTCTCGTTTTTGGCGGCATCTATCTGATGGCCAGCCTGACAGCGTCAATTCTGCGTGAACAAATTACGGCTTAAACCCATGAAAACACTTACAATTGGCGGCCTAAAAGTCGGCAACGAGCACCCATTAACCTTGATCGCTGGTCCTTGCCAGTTGGAAAGCCTTGACCATGCCCAGATGATCGCTGGAACTTTACTTGAGGCCTGCCAGGCCGTGGGCGCTGGCTTGATTTTCAAAGGGTCATACGACAAAGCCAACCGGACTTCATTGGGCGGCAAACGTGGCCTAGGAATGGACGCGGGGCTGAAAGTTCTGCAGTCGATCAAGCAAACTTTTGGCGTACCAGTTTTAACCGATGTGCATGCTCCCGAGCAATGTGCAGATGTGGCGGCAGCCGTCGACGTGCTGCAAATCCCCGCGTTTTTGTGCCGCCAAACCGATCTATTGTTGGCGGCTGGCAACACAGGTGCTGCAATCAACGTCAAGAAAGGGCAATTTCTGGCGCCCTGGGAAATGCCAAATACGGCGGAAAAGATCGCTTCGACCGGCAATGAAAATATCATGCTGTGTGAGCGTGGCACGACTTTTGGGTACAACAATCTGGTGACAGATATGCGCGGCCTGCCAATCATGGCGAAAACTGGATATCCAGTGGTGATGGATGCAACCCACGCCGTGGCCCAGCCCGGTTCCAAGGGCGGCTCAAGCGGTGGCCAACGTGAATTTGCCCCCGTAATGGCCCGCGCGGCGGTATCGCTTGGCGTGGCGGCTGTGTTTCTGGAAACCCATGAAGACCCAGATAATGCGCCCTCGGATGGGCCAAATATGGTCTACCTCAATGAAATGGCCGATCTGATGCAAAGCTTGATGGCGTTTGACCAACTTGCCAAATCCAACCCGATATTGATCTGATAACACAGGATTAAACCCGTGAAAAAACCCAACCAAACGGTCACTGAAAACACCTGGGAATTCCTGCGCGACGCGATGATTACGCCGACCGGTTTTCGCGAATATGACGCCCGCTGGAAATACCCAAACGAGATTAATTTACCCGGCATCACTGCCCTTGGCCGGGGTCTTGGCACCCAGATGTTTGAGGCCGGGATCGATCCTGTGATAGCCGTTGCCAATGATTACCGCGACTATTCCCTGACGATCAAGAACGCGCTGATGCTGGGCTTAATTCAAGCTGGTATTCGCGTGCGGGACATCGGCCCTGCCTTGTCACCAATGGCCTATTTTTCCCAGTTTCATCTGGATGCGCCTGCCGTGGCGATGGTAACAGCCAGCCACAATCCTAATGGCTGGACCGGCGTCAAAATGGGATTTGAACGCCCACTGACGCATGGACCGGATGAAATGAACCGTCTGCGGGATATTGTGCTAAACGGTGAAACCATTGCACGTGACGGCGGTAAATACGAATTTGTTGACGGCGTGATGGACGCCTACCTTGATGACCTGTGCGGTGATTTCAAAATGTCCCGCAAGCTGAAAGTCGTCTGCGCAACGGGCAACGGCACGGCCAGCGCCTTTGCCCCAAAAGTGCTGGAGCGCATCGGTGTAGAAGTGGTGCCAAGTCATAATGAACTTGATTACACGTTTCCGCACTACAATCCTAATCCTGAAGACATGGAAATGCTGCACGATATGTCAGCAAGCGTCACGGCATCAGGCGCCGACATGGCCCTTGGTTTTGATGGCGATGGTGATCGTTGCGGCGTGGTCGATGACGAGGGCGAAGAAATATTTGCCGATAAGGTTGGCGTGATTATGGCGCGCGACTGGGCGAAGATGTATCCCGGAGCCACCTTTGTGGCCGATGTGAAATCAACCGGATTGTTTGCATCAGACCCCGAACTTATCAAACATGGCATCAAAGCCGATTACTGGAAAACCGGCCACAGCCACATGAAGCGGCGCGTCAAAGCCATCGGCGCACTGGCAGGATTTGAAAAATCCGGTCACTACTTCTTGGCCGAACCGATTGGGCGTGGCTATGACTGTGGTATGCGGGTTGCCGTTGAATTGTGCAAAATGATGGATCGCAATCCAGATATGAAAATGTCCGATTTGCGTCGGGCCTTACCGAAAACCTGGTCCAGCCCAACCATGTCGCCCTATTGCGCAGATACCGAAAAATATGATGTGTTGGCGCGGCTGGTCGAAAAACTTGAGCAACTTCAAACTCTTGGCGGGCGTAAAGTCGATAAGGTCGTTACCGTAAACGGTGCGCGCGTCATTCTTGATAACGGTGGCTGGGGCTTGGTTCGCGCCTCTAGCAATACACCAAATTTGGTCGTTGTTTGCGAAAGCCCAGACAGCGAAGCCGAACTAAAGGCCATCTTCAAAGACCTCGATCAAGTGATCCGCACGGAACCAAAAGTCGGTGATTACGACCAGACCATCTAAATTCGCCCGCGCAAAACCCCTTTTCTTGGCAATAATTCTCTGCTACCAGAACCTCAGGCAATGACGATGGCGTCGTCAGGTGGCACGCCCACCAGCCTGCAGATATCTGCAAACCCCATCCTGAACGCCCGGATTTAACTTCCGGGTGATCCATGATCCCGGAAAATACCCGGAGGTCATTATGACTAAACCCAACTCAACCCGTTTGGAATTTGCACCTTTTGCAAATGGTCCAAAGGCCGCGTTGCCTTTCACGGCGTCAGAATATGACGCCCGCGTCGCAGGCTTACGCAAAATCATGGCTGAACAAGATCTTACGGCTGTCGTTTTAACGTCAATGCACAACGTCGCTTACTATTCAGGTTTTCTATATTGTGCTTTCGGGCGACCCTATGCCTGTGTTGTCACCGCCGACAAAACTGTCACGATTTCCGCAGGCATCGATGGTGGCCAACCTGCCCGCCGTTCTGCTTGTGACAACATTGTTTACACGGACTGGCAGCGCGACAATTACTGGCGCGCAGTTAGATCTGTCACTGGTAAAGGCGCAAAAATTGGCTTTGAGGGCGATCATCTGACGCTGCAACAATCGGCCAACCTGAGCAGCTTTTTAACACCAGAAACCACTACAGATATTGCACCCGCAACCATGCAACAGCGCATGGCCAAAAGCCCAGCCGAAATCGCATTGATCCGCCAAGGCGCGCGCATTGCCGATCACGGCGGCGCGGCCATTCGTGACGCGATTAAATCAGGCACACGCGAAATCGATGTGGCAATGGCGGGTCGCAATGCAATGGAACTGGAAATCGCTAAGACGTTTCCAGACAGCGAGCTGCGCGATACTTGGGTTTGGTTTCAATCGGGCCTAAATACCGACGGCGCGCACAATCCAGTTACCAGCCGCCGCCTTGATATGGGTGATATCCTAAGCCTCAACACATTTCCTATGATTTCAGCCTATTACACGGCACTTGAGCGGACTTTGTTCCTTGGCGAACCTGATCCTGCATCGCTAAAAATTTGGCTGGCAAATGTTGAGGCACACGAACTTGGACTATCGTTAATTAAACCTGGGTCCACGTGTTCGGGCATCACACAAGAAATCAATGCTTTGTTTGAAAGCCGCGATTTGTTGCAATATCGGTCATTTGGGTACGGCCATTCATTTGGCGTGCTCTCACATTATTATGGCCGCGAAGCTGGGCTTGAATTGCGCGAAGACATCGACACGGTGTTGGAACCCGGCATGGTTGTTTCAATGGAACCGATGCTGACAATTCCCGAAGGCATGCCAGGCGCTGGCGGATATCGCGAGCACGATATCCTGATCGTGAACGACACAGGTGCAGAAAACATTACCAAATTCCCCTACGGTCCAGAACACAATATCATCGCCTGATTTTCGCGAGGTTTAGCGGGCCGGAATGTTCTGCAAGCCGGCCGAAAACAAAAATGTTCAACCCACTAAACTAAATTGGTGGGTTGAACGACGTCTTAGTGAGTTGAATATTCACCGTTTTTCACGTCTGAAAGAACTTCATTGGTTATGCGGCCTGTGTTTTGGGCGCTAAAAGTTGGGTGTAACGGGTTTAATGTCAGGCAAACCTTTTTCAATTACGGCACCAGCTTCCAGCAATATATCTTCCCGAAAACGCCCGGCAATTAGTTGCACGCCGACGGGTGTCGTTTCGGAAAACCCAGTTGCAAGCGCAAGCCCCGGCAAGCCCAATGCAGGCAAAGCAATCTGGGTTAATTGCGCATCCATAATCGCATTAAAGCGTGTTTCGCTTTGCTGATCAGCTTGACTTGTAAACGGCAGTTCGCCCGAGGTTGGGCAGATCAAAACCGAATACTTTGCCAGAAACAGCCCCCATTCACGCAGACATGTTGTCCGCAACTGAAACGCATCCAACAGCCCGTTTGCGTCCACAGGATTTGACCGTTTCATCATCACGCTCAGAACGAAATTGGCTTCAGCATCGTCTTCGCGTTCAAACATCGGCAGCGCACCGCGACGCATTTCTGCCAACCAAAGTTGGCCATTAATCTCGGCGGGTTGTTTAAACGACGGCGGCGCTACCTCGTCTACTTGCCAACCATCATCAACCATTTTCTGCGCTGCTTCGCGCAAGGCAGTTTCGACTTCTGGCCTCACATCCATACCATCTGGCGCCACACAAAGCGCCGCGCGTTTCGGAAAATCGCCCATGTCTAGCGGAACGGGAACATACCAAGGGTCCAACAGCGATGCCGCCGACATGGCCTCAAGCGCCAACTTAATATCAGCGATTGACCGTGCAATCGGCCCCGAAACGGCCATTATCTGCCCGCCGAGATACCGATCCGGCGCGGATGAATTATAGGCTGGAATGCGCCCCAAAGTTGGCCGCAACCCGTGCAAACCACAGGCATATGCCGGATAACGCACAGAGCCGCCGATGTCTGTGCCGTGCCCAATGGCGCAGATGCCGGACGCAACTGCCGCCGCTGCCCCGCCTGACGAGCCTCCCGGAGTTAAGTTTTTGTTATGGGGGTTAAACGTCTGCCCGTGCAGGTTATTCTTGGTGAACCATCGCAGCGAAAAAGCGGGCGTGTTTGTTCGCCCAACAATCACCCCACCGGCCGCTTTCAAATTTGCGACCACAGGATTGTCCGCCTTAGCAATCAGATTTTTCTGAATGACCAAGCCGTTTGTAGTCGCATGTCCAACCTGATCGACATTGACCTTGGTTGTCACGGGCACACCTGCAAGCGGGCCCGGATCAATGCCCTTGGCGATGGCGTCATCGACAGCCTGCGCCAAAGCCAAAGTTTCTTCCGGAAAAACCTGAACAACGGCATTCAAACTTGGGTTCACTTGATCTAGTCGTGCCAAATGCGCCTTAGCCACCTCGTTCGCGGAAAGTTTGCGTTTGCGTAACGCCGTGGCAATTTCACTTGCCGTCATCTGCCAGATTTCACCCATGTCGCCCCCAGATTGATCAACTACACCTTCACCCTATGCAGGGATTTGCACAACAACTTTCGCAAATGTGCCGCTAGGCCGCTTGCCCCGCTGCCCAGCCCGATGACCACGCCCACTGAAAATTGTAGCCGCCCAACCAACCAGTTACGTCTACGACTTCGCCAATAAAATACAGCCCCGGAACATCCCGCGCCTGCATGGTTTTGGAATTCAACACATCGGTTGAAACCCCTCCGATTGTGACTTCGGCTGTGCGATAGCCTTCGCTGCCGGCAGGTGTTAATTGCCAATTTGACATCCGACCAGCCAGATCAGACATCTCTTGCACCGACATATCCGCCAGGTTTTTGCCCGCGGGCGCATGGCTTGCCACCAGTGCGGCCAATCGTTTCGGCATGATTTCCGCCAGCGCATTTGCGGCGCTTCTTGTGCCCTTAGCTTGTTTGAAGTCGGCCAGAACTTTTACCGCATCACGCGCTGGCAAAAGGTTAACCGAAATCGCGTCACCTTGCCGCCAATATGACGAAGTTTGCAGGATCGATGGCCCAGATAGGCCTCGATGGGTGAACAAAAGCCCCTCTTCAAACCGCGCGCCATTACAAGAAACAGCTGCATTTGTGGATAGCCCAGCCAAGGGTTTCGTCTGCGCCAAATCGGCATCTAGAAATGTCAGCGGCACAAGACCGGGCGCAATTCCTTCGATCTTAAGGCCGAATTGTTCGGCCACAGAATAACCAAACCCAGTTGCACCCATTTTCGGGATCGATTTACCGCCCGTCGCAATAACAAGCGACGTCGTGTTCACCTTTTCCGGGCCAATATTTACTGTGAACCCGCCAGATTGGCGCTCGATGTTTCGCGCCGCCAGCCCCAGGCGCATAACAACGCCTGCCGCCGCCATCTCGTCGGTAAACATGTCAACGATCTGGCGTGCAGAGCCATCGCAAAACAATTGACCAAGTGTTTTTTCATGCCAAAAGATTTCC
>JBLHMX010000049.1:0-15753 GCA_047622625.1 Paracoccaceae bacterium
AAACAGTGGCGCAACTTTCGAGATCAAGTAACTGATAACTTCCGCATCATCTCACATCGCAACGTTCGGGTTTTGCAGTAGCCGCGGTATAACAAATGTTTTCTATCTTCCGCATTATTGGTGTTTTCTTTAATCTCGGCCCCCGCATGACTGGTTTTGTCTCGGTGACGCTTGCGGTCATTGCCGTTTTGTTGACTTTAAATTCAATCAAAGATGGGAAGGTCGCAGATGAACTTATTGCCGCAGGCCCGCCATCAGCGGTTAATATCGATGATTTTGATGCCGATATTCACAAAACTGACTTGTTAGAAGTCCATATAATAGGTCAACTCGATGCGCGCCATATATATGAATATACCAAAGAACGAAAAGGCGGGATTACACGGAAAACGCTAATCCCGATCCTCGAAGTTACCAACCCACTAGGCCGACCGTTGGCGATGGTTGAACTTGATGCAACAGATGGCGATTTCGAAGCTTTTAAGGAAATGGTATTTGGTGCTGGTTCTATTGGGCCTATCGTTCAAGTTAACGGTGTAAGTGTGTATTCGGGATCTTATGCCAGCGAGGCGGAGAAAGCCCTTATGAACGATTTTGGCTTTTATTCACCTGATATGCTGTATGTACGACCGTTTTTCGGCAACCGTTCCGAGCAGTTGGAGGGGGGGACTGCATCTTTGTTTTTTGCACAGGTTCTTGGCGTGTTGGCTGTTCTATTTGGGATTTTGGCCTTTGTGAAATACCGACGGAACAAGCCTGCACCAAATGGTTCCGCAGACACGTCTAAGGCAAGTGTCAAGGGCCCCGACAGCCCGGAACAAGATAGTGTTGTCAGGCGTAAATAAAGTCTGACCTGCCTGCTCTGTCAACTGGTCCTCGCAGTATAAATACTGAAAGCATCTAACCGCCGCAAATCGCTTGTAGCCTGACCCAGTCGCTGTCGCTGAGCAGAGGGGGGTAGGGTTTGTTGAGATAGGGATCGCCTTCGATCAAAGGCAAAGTAGTTTCACCCGATATATCAATGGCATAGGCAAGCGGTCCACTGGAAAATTTGGCGTGTTCAAAGCCAGAAATTAAGACGTCGATTGCGGGAAGTTCATTGTTAGTCACCAGGATTTTTTGCGCATAAGCGCGCAGCGCGGCGTCATCCAGATTTCCCGTTGTCAGCAAACGAAAAGTTTCAATCGCGCCTGCGTGATCCAGCAATTGTGCCAATGGGTCCGTTTGGGTCGCGCGCACTTGTTCCAGCAACACGTATCCGGCGGCGACCTCGATTTGTTCGTGGTCTTCAACCAGAGTTTTATTGAGCAAAATAAATCCACCGGGTAAATGGGCAGACTTGGCAATGCCGTCAGCCAGCAGTAAAATTCGCCCGCGTTTTTCCACCAGCAATCGCTTTTCCAGCTTTTGCACGGCCCTTAATCCAAGCGGCGTTGCGCAGGATTTCCCGGTCAAACGCGTGATGTGGCTTAAAACCTGCTCACCTATCAAGCGTCGGGTTTCAAAGGGCACCACGCGAATTGTGTGGCGTTCCAAAGCCCCCGGCAGCCAAAATAGCGCGAGCAACAATATGACAAGGGACAGGCCAAGGAAAATCCATAGCCGCAGACGCCCGGGGCGGGGACGACGCCGGTCAATTGCGGCGCGAATTTTTTCAACGGCATCAACAAACGTTATGTCGTCGATCTCAAGTGTCTCGCTGGCGGTGTCGGTCGGGGAAAACAACGCTGGCATCTTGCCTGGGTTAATGCGGTGCACGGCAGGCAGCGACCAGTGCGACAAAACCTCATCATTTTGATTACGAACAATCAGCGTTGTGTCGCCAAAATTGACATAAACCTCGCGACGTTGGGTTGCTGGGGCTTCACGCCACAATCCCGCTGCTTCTAGTTTTTCATATTGCTTAAGCGCTGTCATTCTGTCCGACTGGCCGGTTTGTTGTTTTTGCCTTTATAACATCTTTTGGCAGTCAGGCCACGGCCCTAAAGGGCTTCGCTCAGCTTTCTGAGTTCAAATTTCTGGATTTTTCCGGTCGAGGTTTTGGGCAATTCCTGAAAAATCACAGTTTTAGGCGATTTGAATCCTGCAAGGCGTTCGCGGCAAAAGTCGATGATTTCATCTTCGGTTGTACTGGCACCCGGTTTGAGTTCGATAAATGCGCAAGGCGTTTCCCCCCATTTCTCATCGGGGCGTGCGACAACCGCACATAGGTTTACGGCCGGATGGTGCATAATCACGCCTTCAACTTCGACCGAGCTAATGTTTTCGCCCCCCGAAATAATAACGTCCTTCAAGCGGTCAGTGATTTTGATATAACCGTCGGGATGCATAAACGCGATGTCGCCGGACCTGAAATAACCGCCCTCAAATGCCTCGGCCGTGGCTGTCGGGTTCTTGTAATAACCTTTCATGACTGAATTACCGCGAATGACAATCTCGCCTAGGGTCGCGCCATCACGGGGTACGGGTAAACGGGTTTCCTGATCGACCACGGTGATGTCTTCCATCATCGGCATCAAGACGCCCGTGCGGGCCTTTATAGCGGCGCGGTTTTCATCGGCAAGGTCACCCCAAACATCATCATCCCACAGACATTCAGTGACATGGCCATAAGTTTCCGTCAGCCCATAGACCTGTGTGACAACAAAGCCGATTTTTTCAATGGCCAACAAAGTGGCTGCGGGTGGCGGTGCGCCTGCTGTATATATTTGCACGATGTGATCAAATTCACGGGTGTCTTCAGGGGCTGCGTTAACCAATGTATTCAGCACAATCGGAGCGCCGCCGAAATAGCCGACATTTTCGTCTGCAATCGCATCAAAGACCTTTTTGGCGACCACATCGCGGCAACAGACTATCGTGCCGCCCACCATCGGTATCATCCAGCTGTGGTTCCAACCGTTGCAATGAAACAGCGGCACGATGGTCAAGTAGCGCGCGAAAATCGGCATCTGCCAAGCGATGGCAGTGCCGGTAGTCATCAGGTACGCACCGCGATGATGGGCCAATACGCCCTTTGGTCGACCGGTTGTGCCTGAAGTATAGTTTAATGCTAAACTATCCCACTCGTCATTGGGCATAACCCATTTGAAGTCAGGCGCACCTTGGGCCAGAAAATTTTCGTAATTCAAGTGGTTGCCGCTGGTTTCAAACCCGGCTTGTGTGTCTGGAATTTCGATAATTTGGGGGGCAGCGCCTTCAAGAAGGGGAAGCGCTGCTTCTATAACGGGCAAAAATTGGCTGTCGGCCAGAATAATTTTCGCTTCGCTGTGCCCCAGGATATAGGCGATCGTATCGACATCAAGGCGTGTGTTGATGCTGTTCAATACGGCGCCGGCTGCCGGCACGCCAAAATGCGCTTCGACCATCGCGGGCACATTTGGGCAGATGATTGCAACAACGTCACCGCGTGCAATGCCCGCTTGCACCAACGCCGAAGCAAGGCGCGAGCAGCGGGCGTGAAACTGGCGATAATCCAGCCGTAGCTTGCCGTAAACCAACGCCTCGCGATTGGCGAAAACATCGCGGGCGCGTTGCAAATGCGACAACGGTGTTAAAGGTACGTGGTTGGCGGCAACTTTGCCCAAGCCGAATTCTTTTGCCATTTGCTTCCCTTTATCATCGCATTAGTCGGTCTAGCGTCGCATTTTGGACAGAAATGTTTAAGACGCAAGGTTGATTAATGGTAAGCAGACCAATCAGGCACAACAAATGACCCAACAATCGATAAACAGACCAATTTTGGGCGCCACGCTTGTGGTTTCTGGCATGTTGATTATCGGGTTCATTGACAATTTCATAAAAGAAATCGCCGAAGATGCAGGCCTGTGGCAATTCCACTTTATGCGCGCGGCGATAATTTGTGCGACGGTTTTGGTTTTGGCACAAGTTTTTAGGTGGCGGTTGGCACCGCGAAATTGGCCTGCTGTTGCTTTGCGCAGCCTGTTCTTTTCGATCTCAATGGTGCTGTATTTTGGCGCAGCAGGCATGTTACCGATTGCCGAAGTTGGAGCCGGGCTATTTTTGTCGCCGATATTTGTGTTGTTGGTTTCAATTGGGTTTTTGAATCTCCGAGTTGGAATATGGCGAATTCTTGCGGTCGGTTTGGGCTTCAGCGGTGTTTTAGTGATCTTGCGGCCTGACCCAAATAACCTGTCCATATTGACATTTATTCCGATTATTGCCGGGTTTTTCTACGCTCTCTGTATCATTGCCACGCGGCGCTGGTGTGAAGGGGAAACCACACTGACCCTGTTAGTTGGGGCGTTCGGAGCCTTGGGGATTTGGGGGCTTGCAGGGTTGGTGTTCTTTTCGTTTTTCACAGCCCCGCCGGAACTGGCTGATCTGCTGCCGTTTTTCACCATGGGCTGGGTCGCGGTGACGCCGAAATTTATGTTTTGGCTGTTCGTTCAAGCCTATGGATCACTTGCGGCGGTGTGGCTTTTGACGCGCGGTTATCAAATGGGCGAAGTGTCGTTCATTTCGGTATTTGAATACTCATTCCTAGTCTTCGCGGCCTTTTGGGCGTGGATATTATGGGGCGAAACAATGGATCTAGCAGGCACGATTGGGGTCATAGCGATCATCTTGTCGGGGGTTATCATTGCGCTTCGCTCGCGGTAGCTTACGGGTATGATCGTTTCTCGAGGCCGTCGATATATCTTTGTCCATATCCCAAAAACAGGGGGTACATCGCTGGCTTTGGCGTTGGAATCAAAGGCGATGAAAGACGACATTTTGATCGGCGACACGCCAAAGGCGAAACAACGGCGCAAGCGGTTGAAGGGCGTAAAATCAGAAGGGCGGCTTTGGAAACATTCGCGGCTAGTCGATACTTATGGCTTGCTTACGCAAGATGACATGCATGCATTTTTTGTGTTTACTCTGGTGCGAAACCCTTGGGATAGGATGGTCAGTTATTATCATTGGTTGCAGGACCAGACGTTTGATAATCAAGCGGTGACATTGGCGCAACAATTTGATTTTACAGGATTTTTAAACAACCCGATTATTATCGAAAGCGTGCGGAATTCGCCTTATCAATCCTATGTCACTGACAAAGATGGGGCCGATTGTTGCGATCTTTATCTCCGGCTGGAGAACATTGAAGACGATGTCGAAAAGCTTGAAACTCAACTTGATATTCGTCTGCCAGCTATTGAAACCGTAAACCAGTCGGTGCGTGATAAAGACTGGCGTGGCTATTATTCAGAAGCAGATGCCGCTTTGGTTGGCCGTATATGTGCAATAGATGTTTTGCGCCTAGGTTATCAGTTTGATCCTTGAATTGCCCTTGGATTTCAAGCGTCTTGTCTAACCAAAAAGGCCCCGGCTATTAACCGAGGCCTTTTGACTTCACAATATGAAAGCCTAAGCGGCGGCTTTTACGTCAGGATCAAATCGTCCGTAGAACGTTTCACCCTTTTTTGCCATGTCGCGTAACAGGGCAGGGGGTTCAAACCGCTCGCCATATTTTCTGACAAGATCTTCACAGATTTCGACCACTTTGGCGGCACCAAGCAAATCAAGTGACGCAAATGGTCCTCCTGACCAAGGGGCAAAACCCCAACCAAGGATCGCGCCAACATCGCCTTCGCGAATGTCTTCCAGAACGCCTTCTTCCAATGCCCTTACGGCCTCCAAAGATTGCGAGAGCATTAGCCTTGATTTGACGTCTTCCAGCGATGGTTGATCATCTGTGGGTTTCCAGTTTTCACGCAAACCTTCCCACAAACCCGTACGTTTGCCGTTGTCATCATACGAATAGAACCCGCCATTGGTTTTGCGTCCGTATCTGCCTTCGTCAAACAGATAGAATGTAACTTCGTCGGCTTCGTCGTTTTGATATTCGTTGCCCATTGCTGCCTTGGTTGCCTTGGCGATTTTGACGCCCAGGTCGATTGATGTTTCGTCAGTCAACTGAAGCGGACCAAGCGGCATACCGAACAGTTTGGCGGCGTTTTCGATCAACGCGGGTTCAACGCCTTCTTGGATCATCCGCACACCTTCGTTAATGTAGGGGATGATGCAACGGTTCGCATAAAAGAACCGCGCGTCGTTAACTACAATAGGTGTTTTGCGGATTTGGCGCACGAAGTCGAGCGATTTGGCGATTGCCCGGCTTTCAGTTTGCGGGCCCTTAATGATTTCAACAAGGTTCATTTTGTGAACAGGGCTAAAAAAGTGAATGCCGATGAATTGCGCCGGACGGCTGCTGGCAGTTGCCAACGAAGCGATTGGCAAGGTCGACGTGTTCGTGGCGAAAATGCAGTCGTCTGGGATCACCGCTTCGGCCATTTTGGTCACTTCGGCCTTTACGCCCGGGTCTTCAAATACTGCTTCGACGATTAGGTCACAACCTGCAAGGGCTGCGTAATCTGTGGTCGCAGTGATTTGCCCCAGAACGGCGGCTTTCTTTTCTTCGGTCACTTTTTTGCGCTTGATGCCCGCGTCAAGTATACCTTCGGCGTGGGCCTTGCCGCGGTCAGCAGCATCTTGGGCTGCATCAATAAGCACCACTTCGATCCCAGCTAAGGCTGACACATAGGCGATACCTGCGCCCATCATGCCAGCACCCAAAACGCCAAGTTTCTTAACCGATTGATCAGCTATGTCTTTTGGTCGAACCGCGCCTTTTTCAAGGGCCTGTTTGTTCAAGAACAGCGACCGGATCATTGATCCCGTAGACGGCGTGTTCATCACTTTAGTGAACCAACGCGCTTCGACCTTTAAGGCGGTGTCAAACGGCACCAATGCGCCTTCGTAAATCGCGCCAAGCAAGGCTTTGGCCGCGGGATACACGCCTTGCGTCTTGCTGTGGATCATTGTGCTCGCACCAACAAACATCGGCAGTCCCGAAGCCGTATAAGGGGCACCACCCGGCATTTTATAACCTTTTGCGTCCCACGGTTTTATCAGGTCAGCGTCTTTGGCGTTGTTAATCCAGTCTTTTGCGGCCGTAATTAGCTCATCAGCGGGAACAACTGCATCAATCAGGCCTGTGCCCTTCATCTTGGCGGGGGCCAGAAGACGACCTTCCATCAAAATGGGTGCAGCGGCCATCAAGCCAACTTTGCGAGACACGCGTGTTGCCCCACCCGCACCCGGGAATAGGCCGATCAGAATTTCCGGCAAGCCAAGGCGCGCTTTTGGGTTATCGGCGACAATGATCTGATGACACGCAAGAGGCAGTTCAAAACCGATACCAGCAGCAGTGCCAGGGATTGCTGCAACAAAAGGTTTACCACCCTTTTTGGTTTTGAAATCCATGCCGCCAAGTTCGATTTTACGCAACACGCCGTGCATCTGCATAATACCGTTAAAAATTCCTTCGGCCGGATTTTCACCCGCATCGCTGCGTAATCCCGCCAAGGCGTTCAAATCCATGCCGCCTGCAAAGTCTTTCTTACCCGATGTGATAATAACGCCTTTAACGCCGTCATCAGCCAATGCTGTATCCACATGAGCGTCCAATTCTGCCAGTGCGTCAAAGGACATGACATTCATGGATTTATCCGGGCAATCCCAAGTTATCGTTGCGATGCCGTCATCGCCTTTTGTGTAATGAAAATCGGTCATATCGTTCCCTTTCAGGGTTAATCTAAATCTGTTCCGTCGATGCGCATGAATTTGTCGGTATCACCTTCAATCACGACTTTCATATCCACATCGGGATAGGTGCAAACATCGCTGGAAATTTTGGTGCCTATCACTAAGAACCGAGCCTCTTGATCCGAGAGGTTAATCAAGTGATGGCCGTTGGTGTCGCCGGCTTTGAAAGCTGCGAATTCACCGCGGCGCATTCTGATTTCGCCTTCGTCCTGAACCAAAACCAATTCGCCTTGGGTGACCATGACAAACTCGTCCTCATTTTTGTGCCAGTGACGCAATGAGGATTTTGAGCCAGGTTGCATCACCATCAGGTTGGCACCAAATTGCGTTAGCCCAGCGGCGTCTCCCAGCGGATATCGACCCCGATCACCCATTTCCGAGGCGTAAGGTTCAGGATAGCTTGACCCTGTTTTGAATTCGATTTGGGCGAGGTTGAGTTTTGGCATTATACGCGCTCGATAATCGTGGCGGCACCCATACCAGACCCGATACATAGGGTCGCAAGGCCAACTTCTTTGTCAGCGGCCTCCAACTCATCAAGCAATGTGGCGATGATAACAGCGCCCGTCGCGCCCAAAGGATGGCCCATCGCAATAGCGCCGCCGTTGACGTTTATCTTGCTGTGATCCGCATTGAAATACTGCATGAAGCGCAGAACGACACTGGCAAAAGCTTCGTTCACTTCAAACAGGTCGATGTCGCTAATGCTCATGCCGGATGTTTGCAGAATGCGCTTAGTCGCCGGAACCGGGCCGGTCAGCATGATAGTAGGATCGGTGCCTATCTTGCTAGTGGCCCGAATGCGCGCGCGGGGTTTAAGGCCCATTTGCTCGCCGTATTCTTTGGAACCGATCAAGATCGCCGCAGCACCATCTGCAATGCCTGACGAATTGCCTGCGTGATGCACGTGATTGATCCGTTCAAGATGCGGGTATTTCATTAAGGCAACCGCATCAAAACCGGGCATGACTTCGCCCATGTCTTTGAAAGATGGTTTCAAGCTACCAAGCGATTGCATGTTGGTTGAACCGCGCACCATTTCATCACGATCCAGAATGCCGAGGCCGTTTTGGTCGTTAACCTGGAACAGGGTTTTTGCGAATTTATTGGCCTTTTGCGCCGCATCGGCCCGCTTTTGGCTTTCCACTGCAAAAGCATCGCAGTCGTCGCGGGAAAATCCGTATTCAGTCGCGATGATGTCAGAAGAAATTCCTTGCGGCACGAAATAAGATTTCATAGCCAGAGTTGGATCCGCCGCGATTGCGCCACCGTCAGAACCCATTGGCACGCGGCTCATGCTTTCTACACCACCCGCGATATAGGCCTCACCTGCGCCACCGCGCACTTGGTTGGCGGCCATGTTAACCGCTTCCAAGCCACTAGCGCAGAACCGATTGATCGACACACCTGGAATGCGTTCATCAAGGTCGGAATAAAGAACAGCCGAACGTGCAAGACATGCACCCTGTTCGCCGATTTGGGTGACATTGCCCCAAATTACATCCTCAACGGCGTGGCCTTCAAGGTTGTTGCGGGTTTTCAGTTCGTTCAGCGCTAGGGCTGACAGGCGGACGGCGGTCACTTCGTGCAAGGTACCGTCTTTTTTGCCTTTGCCACGCGGGGTTCGAACGGCGTCGTAGATATATGCTTCGGTCATTTTGTGTATCCTTCTCTTAAGCGCGGTCGGCAGGGCTGCCGGGCATCAAATCATAGGGGTGTTTCCAGCCAGGTTGGGCCGCGATGCGATCCAGCCAAGCGTCGATATTAGGGAATTCTTTGCGGTCAAATCCGAAGGGTTCCGTGTAAAAAAGATAGCCACAGCACGAAATATCGGCATTGGTTAAACTGTCACCCACCAACCAATCGCGTCCTGAAAGGTTGGCCTCTAATGTCATATAGGCCGCTTTTGTGCGTCCCAGAAAGAATGCAATCGCTTCTTTAGGGCGTTTGTCTTTTGGCAGAAAGTTCATCAAGAAACGCAGAGGGCCAGCCACACCGGACATTTTGTGGTTGTCCCAAAGCACCCACCGCAGAACTTCCCGCGCTTCAGCTTTGTCTTTTCCACCGAACTTGCCGGATTTTTCCGAGACATAGTCCTGAATAACGCCCGATTGACTTAGCCTCAGGTCACCGTCGACCATGTAGGGTACTTCGGCCATCGAGTTTTGCTCGCGGAATTCCGGTGTGCGCGTTTCGCCCGCAAAGAAATCCACAAAAACGGCTTCCCATTCCAAGCCAGATAGTTCCAGCGCTAACGCCGCTTTATAAGCGTTCCCGCTTTCGCCAAAGCAATGTAGTTTGATGGTCATTCGCTTCCCCTTGATGTCGCAGTCATAGCGACCGCCCGATAATTTCTTTCATGATCTCATTGGTGCCGCCATATATTCGCTGCACGCGCGCATCTGTCCACATTTCGCCAATGGCGTATTCTTGCATAAATCCATAACCGCCGTGTAGCTGCAGGCATTCGTCCAGCACTTCGCCTTGGGTGTCAGTCAGCCAGTATTTGCACATAGCGGCGGTTTCGACGCTAAGTTCACCTTTCAGGTGTGCGGCAATGCAGGTGTCTAAAAACGCCCGCGCCACGGTCAATTTGGTTTTGCATTCAGCCAATTTGAACTTTGTGTTTTGGAAGTTCAGGATCGGTTTGCCAAACGCTTCGCGTTCTTTGCAGTATTCGATTGTACGTTCTACTGCGCCTTGCATTGCACCAACCGCGCCACAGCCGATGACAAGGCGTTCTTGGGGCAATTGTTTCATCATCTGGTAAAAGCCTTGGCCTTCTTCGGTGCCAAGTAAGTTGTCGGGGCGAATTTCTACATTGTCAAAAAACAACTCGGAAGTGTCGCCAGCCTTAAGGCCGATTTTGTCAAGGTTTCGGCCGCGGGTAAATCCTTCTGCGCCGTCGGTTTCTAGCGCGATTAAGGATACACCTTTTGAACCTTCGCCGGGGTCGGTTTTACAAGCCACCAGGATCAAGTTGGCGTGTTGGCCATTGGTGATAAAGGTTTTTGAGCCGCTCATCTTATAGACATTACCGTCCTTGAGTGCGCGGGTTTTGATCGCTTGTACATCTGATCCGGTTGAAGGTTCTGTCATTGCCAATGCGGTGACAAGTTCGCCCGTTGCCATCTTTGGCAACCAGCGCTGTTTTTGATCTTCGGTGCCAAAGGCCAGAATGTAATGTGCCACGATTCCAGAGTGAATGGCGTTGCCCCAACTGGCCAGATTGGCGCGCGAAGTTTCGATCAAGATCGCTGCTTCGTGACCAAAATCACCACCAGCTCCGCCGTATTCTTCGGGAATGGACGGGCAAAGCAAGCCAAGTTCGGCGGCTTGGCCCCAGGTATCGCGATCCATTTCGCCTTGATTGCGCCATTTGTCGAATTTTGGCGCCCATTCGGTGTTGATAAAACTTGCCGTCATTTCTGCCAGCATTTCATGCTCGTCGGTCATCCAACTTGAAGGCAGTGCTGATACGGACATGGATTTTTACCTTTGTTTTGGCGCTAATATTCGGCGATTTTGCCTGCAGCCCCTAAGGGCTACAAGCCGTATTCATCGGTTTGCCGTAACGGAAAACCTTGCTTAAAATGCCTCGGCTGCTAACGCCATGACCGTGTCGGCGCCAGATTGTATGCGGGCTAGGTGCATTTTGGTGGCTGGCAGGCGGCGCGCCATATAATAGCGCCCAGTTGTCAGTTTGGTCTCGTAAAATTCGGTGTCAGAAGCGCCGTTGACCAAAGCAGCATTTGCGGCTTTTGCCATGCGGGCCCACATCAGGCCAAGGCTAACATGGCCAAACAGATGCATGAAATCAACCGATCCAGACAGGGCTGCATTCGGGTTTTTCATGCCCTCTTGCATGAAATAAATGGCCGCGGCCTGTAGATCTTTGCTGGCGGATTTAAGCGGGTCAAGGAAGTCGCCTTTCAGCACTTCGTCGCCTTCGTTTTCTTTGATGAAGGTCTTAACCATGTCGAAAAATACCAGAACATGCTTACCGCCATCTGCGGCCAACTTGCGGCCCACAAGGTCCAGCGCCTGAACGCCATTGGCACCCTCATAGATCATGGCAATACGGGCATCGCGGGTGAATTGGCTCATGCCGTGTTCTTCGATATAGCCATGACCGCCGTATATCTGTTGTGCTTGCACGGTCATGTCGTAACCTTCATCGGTCAAGAACCCCTTAATCACCGGGGTCATCAGCGACAGCAAGCCAAGCGCATCTTGATCGCCTTTGCGGTCAGAGGCGTCAAGTAATGTGGATGACCACAGAAGATACGCCCTTGCGCCTTCGCAAAAGGATTTTTGATCCATCAAGGCGCGGCGGATGTCGGGATGAACGATTAAAGGATCAGCGGGACCATCAGGGTTTTCGGTGCCAGTTACTGCGCGACCTTGCAAACGGTCTTTGGCGTATACCACCGCATTTTGATACGCAACTTCAGCCTGTGCCAATCCCTGCATACCAACACCAAGACGGGCATGGTTCATCATCGTGAACATGGCCTTCATGCCCTTATGTTCTTCGCCCAGCAAATATCCTGTAGCGTCGTCATAGTTCATCACGCAGGTGGAATTGCCGTGGATGCCCATCTTTTCTTCGATCGAACCAACGGAAACGCCGTTTCGGGCGCCAAGCGAGCCATCGTCATTGACCATGATTTTTGGCACGATGAACAGCGACACACCTTTGATGCCATCAGGGCCGCCAGCGATTTTGGCCAAGACCAGATGGATGACATTTTCAGACATGTCGTGATCGCCAGCAGATATGAATATCTTTTGGCCTGAGATTTTGTGCGAGCCATCGCCTTGCGGGACAGCCTTTGTGCGCATCAAACCCAAGTCCGTACCGCAATGGGGTTCGGTCAGGTTCATAGTGCCTGTCCATTCGCAAGTCGTCATATTCGGCAGGTATTTGGTTTTTTGTTCAGACGTGCCATGCGCGTGGATCGAAGCGTAAGCGCCCATCGTCAAGCCTTGGTACATGGCAAATGCTTGGTTGGATGACGCAAACATTTCGTTCACTGCACTGTTCATCACATAGGGCATGCCCTGGCCGCCATATTCAGGATCACCGCCAAGGCCTGTCCAACCGCCCGCGCGAACTTGATCAAATGCCGCCTTAAATCCTGTTGGTGTGTAGACCACGCCATTTTCCAACCGGCAGCCTTCGCGATCTCCAACGGCGTTTAGCGGCGCAAGCACTTCGGATGTGATCTTTCCGGCCTCTTCCAGAACGGCGGAGGTGAAATCTGCTTCCAGATCTTCATAACCCGGAACATCGCTGGCGCTGATGTTTAACAGTTCATGCAAAATGAACTGCAGGTCTTTTGTCGGTGCAGTGTAAGTCGTCATACTTCGAATTCCTTATTCGGCAGCTTCTTTAGTTTTAACATTGGCAAGCACAGCTTCGCCTTCGATGATCTGCTCTTTCAGTTCTGAAATCGCGGTATCTAGGTCGTCGCGGCGGTCGATCATTTCGGCCAAACGTTGATTGGCTATTTCCAGGGTGCGGCTGACTTGCATAACTTGGCCGTCGCCAATGTTGTAAAGTCCAAGCAGCTGGCGGATGTCTTCTAGCGAAAAACCAAACCTCTTGCCGCGTTGGATCAAAGTCATGCGCACCTGATCGCCTTTGGTAAAAAGGCGTTTCTGGCCAACACGATCAGGGAACAACAATTCCTTGGCTTCGTAAAACCGCAAAGTACGCGGTGTTACATCAAACAAGTCGCACATTTGTCGAATAGTCAGTTGCGTATCAGGCATATGATTTCCTCGTTTGTGTCACAGTTTTGGTTTAGCAAATATTCTGATGTACAGATGGGGGTGCGGATCATTTGCGCGCAAGCAAATAGCGGGCATTACGTAAAAATACGTTACGTCAAACCAAGTTAGGTAAGCTTTGTCGGCGATCTTGACGTCTAGTTCAAGTCGTCTTGCGAGATTTGGCGCAGCCTTTTCAACTCGTCAATTGTGTCTTCAAGCTCGGATTTGCGACTTTCAAGTTCGTCGATTTGCCGGCCAGACATCTCGACCCATATTTCGGTTTGCTTGCGATTTTGCGGGTCGACATCATATAGCAACAACCATTGCCGCATTTCTTCCAATGCAAATCCGAAACGACGACCGCGCAGTATTAACTTTAACCGTGCAACCTCGCGCGGGGCATAATACCGCGTGCGGCCGACTTTTTCCGGTTCCAGAAGTTCGATATATTCGTAGTGCCGTAAAGTACGCGGCGTTACGTTGAACTTTGCGCACATTTCTTTCAGGGTTAGTTTTTCGTCTTGCATTGATACGCCCATGTCATTTGCGCGAATGCTGGCCCGAATTCGCCAATTTATCAAGCCTTAGAAGAAGTTCGGCGCGAAGAAATAAAAGCTATACGGTAGTATAAAGGCAGGCACTGATGACACGATGGCGGCGGCCACGGCAGCTTTGGGATTTAGGGCGATTGCTGGGAATAATGCGTCACCATCGTTTGAAATAGCATTGCCAAGCAGGGCAGAGAACGGGACTAAGCGGTTGATATAAAGCGTTGTAACAAAGACTTGCGGCCCGCAAACGGGAATAAATCCGATACAAATGGCGATCAATGGCAGCAATAGCCCAACGGTCGAAATTGCAGTTTCAAGGTCAAAGCCTGCCAATGTGACAATGTAGTCATAGCCAAGATAAACCGCGATCACCCAAACAGAAATGAAGCTGGTTTCTTCTGCCATACGGGTGATGGGGCCATCATTTGCGTGGGTCATTGCCTGAACCGTTGATGTCGACCAGATTAACAAGCCGACCGCAGCGCCTCCAAGTCCGACAATGGGCATGAATATACCCCAAGTGGCCACAAGATCTACTTGCATCAATTGGGAAACACCTATGGCCAAGCCGGGAATGCCAAAGGCCAAATACGCGATGTCCTTTAATCGAGTGCGCCCAATTAAGGGCGCCAAGTCGCAAGCAGCATTTGCCACACCGCGGTAGTCGGCTTTCATGAAGATATCTACTAGGTAACCCGTGATAATACCTGCGGCGAAAGACATCGCAAGTACGACAATCGCCACATCGGGGCGGGTTGCAATCAACAAAAAGGCGGCATCACCCTTGATAGCAGTCAGAGTTGCGACCACAGCGCCAAAGCCAACATTGCCGCTGGAATAAGCCCCGACCACGATTACAGTGCCGCCACAACCAGGTGTCGCGGCCAAAAGAGCCGAAATAGGTACTTGCGCAAAGAGCGAAGTTTTAAGGGCGACACCAATACCAAACTTGAACAACCTTTCGGCGCGGTAAAACATAAAAAGGGTCGCTGCGACAAATGCAGAAACCTGAACGTAGGCATCAATCATCAAAGTTCGGGTAAGGTGACCAACGGTGCCCGGAAACAACGCCAGCACCAGCAACAACAGTACAATCGGCAATCGTTTTGATCTAAACGGGCCAAATCGGGCAGGCGGCGTGAAAGCATCGGTTTCGTATGCGACATCGTTTTGAAGAGTCATGGCAGATTTTTGCAATTGCGAATTGCTCTCAATCGCAAAAATAGACCTTGCGCCTACTTTGCCAAGGTCAAATAACCAGCCATAAGATGACGTTTTTGAGATCCAGAAGTAGAGCGGCAAATGACTGATATTACACCAGATATGAAAACGAAAATGGCACGCCAGTTCATGCAGGCGATTCCCCATTCCCGTCATTTGGCGTTAGAGCTGACATCCTTACAAAACGGTTTTGCCGAAGTTACG
The DNA here is from genome assembly GCA_047622625.1 of Paracoccaceae bacterium. GTDB lineage: Bacteria > Pseudomonadota > Alphaproteobacteria > Rhodobacterales > Rhodobacteraceae > UBA5972. The sequence goes on from JBLHMX010000049.1 coordinate 15,366, forward strand.
ATGCCTTACGACAAGAAACTGGTGGGCGATCCGGCAACAGGCGTCATCCATGGTGGCGCTGTTTCTGCTCTGATGGACAGTTGCTGTGGTGCCGCCGTGATGAGCCATCCCGAAGCTCCTGCAGGCACGGCGACAATTGACTTGCGCATCGACTATATGCGCGCCGCGACACCCGGCCAAACAATCATGGCTAAGGCTGAATGTTACCATGTTACCCGATCTGTCGCTTTTGTACGTGCCACAGCCTATGACGACGATCAAAACCATCCCGTGGCCACAGCAACCGGGGCTTTCACAGTTGAGCGCGCCAAATCAAGCAAGGCCATATCATGAGCCGCAAACCAGTTGAACCCGCCCAGATCGTACGCCAGCGCCGCGATGAAGCCTT
>JBLHMX010000050.1:0-15599 GCA_047622625.1 Paracoccaceae bacterium
CATGCGCGTTTCGTAACGAACCTAATTGATTTCAACATGCACCCCCAAGCGGCAATCGACGCCCCGCGCTGTTTTTCAGATGCAGGAGATATGCAAGTTGAACGCGGCTACAGCGAAAAAGTTCGCGAAGAACTCGTCGACATGGGCCATGAGGTTTCGACCCCGAATTCGCCGATTGGCGGGGCGCAGGCCATTTTGATTGATTACGAAAACGGCGTGTTAGAAGGCGCGTCTGACCCGCGAAAGGATGGCTGCGCATTAGGATATTAGGATTAGTTAAGTTGCAATTCCGTGTTGTATTTGCCGTCGTTCAGGTGGCCAAACATTGCAGAAACTTCGGGATGCTCAACTGGCTCGCCTGTCTGATCCTCAACAAGGTTCTGTTCAGATACGTAAGCCACGTAATACGAGCTCTCGTTTTCGGCAAGAAGATGATAGAACGGCTGTTCTTTGCTTGGGCGTGTGTCTTCGGGAATAGCTTCCCACCACTCGTCCGAATTAGCGAACACAGCATCGATATCAAATACCACGCCACGAAACGAAAATTTCCGGTGGCGAACCACCTGACCAATTCCAAATTTTGCTGTCGAATGTAACATAGCTGCTTACAACCCCCACGTTTATAAATAACCGTTACCAAAATTGCTGTCTAGCTTTGCGCGGGTCGATTTGGTCATTTTATAGGAAACAATTCATGTCAATTGTTCTAGCCGTTCTTCAGGTTATTGCCCCAGTTTTCGTGCTTGCTGCGATTGGTTTCGCGTGGGTCAAATTGGGCTTTGAGTATAAGCTGCAGTTTGTGACCCGGTTGACAATGACACTTGGTGTACCTTGTTTGATTTTTGTGTCCTTGATGCAAACCAAGATTGAACCGGCCGCTTTGTCGGGTTTGGTTTTGGCAACCGTTGCGGCATATGGGGCACTTAGCATCGTGGCTTTTGTATTGATAAAATTGGCGGGTCTCAACGTGCGAACCTTCCTTGCGCCGCTAATTTTTGGCAATACCGGCAACTTGGGTCTACCTCTTTCGTTGTTCGCGTTTGGTGAAGTCGGATTGGGCTATGCGGTTGTAATTTTTGCAATAATGGCGGTTTATTCTTTTACATTTGGCGCGTGGCTGGTGGCTGGTGGTGGTTTTTCGTTCAAATTTATGAAAGAACCGATCGTTGGCGCGACATTGCTGGGCGCGCTGTTTATGGTTAACGGTTGGCAAACCCCGACCTGGATCACAAACACGCTAGAGCTGATCGGTCAAATGGCGATCCCTTTGATGTTGATTACGCTTGGTGTTGCAGTCGCCCGACTTAGGTTGACCGGTTTTGGTCAGGCCATGGTCCTGTCTGTGTTGAAAGTTGTGATCAGCATTTTCGTTGCTTGGGCGATTGGAATTTGGTTCGGTTTATCCGCAATTCCGATGGCTGTTCTTGTTTTGCAAATATCGACACCTGTTGCTGTTACGTCATACTTATTGGCCGAGAAATACAAAGCCGACGCAGAATCAGTTGCTGCGTTGGTAGTGGTTTCAACATTGGTGTCAGTTATCGCAATTCCCATCACATTGGCGTTTTTCTTGTAGGCAATTGGCACAAATTCGTTTTGCGCGGGCACAAAAACCGCATAGAATACCCAAAGTCAAAAACGTTGGGCAGCATGAAATCTTATCAATCAATTCTATTATTGCTGATCCTGGCGGCTTGCGGCTCAAACGTGACGCCGCCGCCCAGTAATTTGAACGACGCGTGCTTAATCAAATCTGAGCGGCCAAAATGGTTCAACGCCATGCATGGCACCCAGGAAAAATGGGGCGTGCCGGTGTCAGTACAGATGGCAACGATCTATCAAGAAAGCAAATTCAAAGGCGAAGCCCGTACACCGTTGTCATTTAAACTTGGCGTTATTCCGATGGGCCGAAAATCTTCGGCTTTTGGGTATTCGCAAGCCATCGACAGCACATGGAAATGGTATATTCGCGAAACCGGAAATCGCAGCGCTAAGCGAAATGATTTTGAAGACGCGGTTGATTTCATGGGCTGGTACATGGATCAAAGCACACAGAAATTGAATATTCCGAAGACGAATGCTCGCAAACAGTATCTTGCCTACCACGACGGGCATACGGGTTACCGTCGCGGATCCTATCGGCGCAAGGGCTGGCTGGTGCGAATTTCGAAAGAAGTTCAGGCGCGGGCCAAGATGTATGGAACGCAATTGACGGAATGCAGCAAGGATGGCTAACTAAAGCGCCATTTCAACTTAGGCCAACGCCACGCACATTAACGATCAACTTGCGAATTCTGTATTTCTAGAAGAACCGAAAACAGGCTGTCTTTTACATCGACACCAAATTCCATGTCACCAAGTATTACTGTTGTCTGGCTGCCATCCTGATCGGTAATCACCCATTGACGAAGCTCGACCGGTTCCGCCGTAAACACCAGATCGATAAACCCAATATCTGGGTTATCCGGGTCTTGCGCGGTAACTGTTGTTGTCAACGCATCGGCGCGGTGGTCGGTTATCATATTGGCCGTACCTAGGTCGACATCGCGTTTAAGAATAACAGACAGCGGCGTGCGTTTTAACGGAAATTGTTGAGGTGGCTCGTTAGATTTGCGATCGAAAATCGCAACAGCTCCACCACCTGCGATTACCAATGCCGGATCAGGGGCGTCGTAATCAAACCGCATACGCCCTGGCCGTTTGATATAGACAGAACCGGTTGAAATGGTGCCGTCAGGGTTGATTTGCGTAAATCTGCCTTGCGCCGTTTCCAAGTTATTTAGAAACGCGGAAATGTCAGCGATTGGAATGATTTCAGCCCGCACTGGTAATACCAGGAGCAAGACAAGCACAGGCGCAAGGATCATGGATCGAATATTCATAGCAACAATATATAGACCTAAATTGGTTAATGCCTAGCGCAAGACCATTCACAAAAGCTTAGAACGGCGAGATGTTGCCGTAATCTATTGATGTTCCGGCACTAAAATCTCGCGTTTGCCCACATGGTTTGCAGGGCTGACCAGACCACTGTCTTCCATCTGTTCAACCAGACGCGCGGCTTTGTTGTAACCGATCGCCAACTTGCGCTGAATGTATGACGTTGAACATTTGCGGTCGCGCAAAACAATTGCAACCGCTTGGTCGTACAGTTGGTTTTTGCTGTCTGAACCACTACCAAGTCCCAGAACCAGATCAATCTCGCTTTCTGTGCCATCATCAGGCGCTTCGACCACGCTGGAAACATAAACTGGTGCGCCATATGATTTTAAATGGTTAACGATCTCTTCAACTTCTTCGTCTGAAACAAAAGGTGCGTGAACGCGCGTGATTTTACCACCGCCAGCCATATAAAGCATATCGCCCATGCCAAGCAGTTGCTCGGCGCCCATTTCGCCTAGGATCGTGCGGCTGTCGATTTTACTGGTGACCTGAAAAGAAATTCGTGTCGGAAAGTTGGCCTTGATTGTACCGGTTATGACGTCAACTGACGGGCGTTGTGTCGCCATAATCAAGTGGATACCGGAAGCCCGAGCCATCTGCGCAAGCCGTTGAATAGATGCCTCAATTTCCTTGCCAGCCACCATCATCAAGTCTGCCATTTCATCGACTACGACTACAATAAACGGCATTTTTTCCGGCGTGGTTTCTTCGGTTTCAAACACGGGTTCGCCAGTTGTATCATCAAATCCAGTTTGTACGGTACGACTAAAGTTTTCACCTTTTGCCAGCGCGTCTTTAACTCGGCTGTTATAGCCATCAAGATTGCGAACGCCCATTTTGGACATCTTGCGGTACCGTTCTTCCATCTCCCCAACGACCCATTTCAGGGCAACAACTGCTTTTTTGGGATCGGTCACAACAGGTGATAACAGGTGCGGAATGCCATCATAAACTGACAGTTCCAACATTTTCGGATCGATCATAATCATCCTGCATTCATCGGGTCGTAACTTATAAAGCAGACTTAGGATCATGGTATTGATGGCCACGGATTTACCCGAACCCGTGGTTCCTGCGATCAACAGATGCGGCATTTTTGACAGGTTTGCCACGACACTGTCACCAGCAATGTTCTTGCCTAAAGCTAACGGCAGGCTTTGATTGCTATCGCCAAATTCCCGCGCCGAAAGAATTTCACGCAACAACACTTTTTCCCGCAGCTCATTGGGCAGCTCAATACCTATCACCGAACGGCCCGGTACAGTGGAAACGCGTGCAGCAAGGGCTGACATTGAACGTGCGATATCATCAGCAAGGCCAATAACCCGACTTGCCTTAAGGCCTGGCGCTGGTTCCAATTCGTACATGGTAACAACAGGACCAGGTGACACGGATACGATTTCACCTTTAACCCCATAATCATCCAAAACGTTTTCCAACATGCGGGCATTTTCTTCTAATGCAGCGTCAGACAAATGGTGGCGTACAATTTCGACCGGGTTGGAAAGCAAGCTTAAAGGCGGACATTCGTAATCTGTCATGCTGTCCTCGAACGCCAACTTTGGCTGGGCTTCGGCTTCGGCCTTTTTGCTTGTTTTAATGGGTTTGTTCGGGCGGTGTTGAACAACCGCTTTTGGTTCAGGAGTTGGCGGCACAAAAGCCATGCGATCAGCAACCAGTGGCGCAGGGCTATGGTCAAACACCTCAACCTCGTCTTCAAATTGACTAATCGGGGGTTCTTGGTGTTGTTCTGTTTCAGGCGAAGATTTCCGGTTTCGAATAACATCAGAAATCCGCGAGCGAATGCGATCAACACTTGGCACACTTATATCGACGCCGGGGCCAGCGTGTGAAATCAGTTCGGGTTCGGTCGCGCTGAACATTGGCTGGCGTCGAACAAACCCTGGCAACGGTGCCACAGCTGTCGGTCGAATTGCGTATGGTTGTGGTTCATATTCTTCTTCAATGATTTCGGCATTTCGCGCCTGTCGTTTGGCATTCGCAGCCTTCGCCGTACGCGCGGCTGAGCCGCCCAAAAATCCAAGAAGCGAAATGATCGACGCGTAACTTAAGACAACGCCGTACAGCATGAACTGTCCGATCCGTCTGATTTCAACACGGTTAAAGCCCAGAACAAATGCGCCAAAGACCAGCAGGATAATTCCGGTAATCGCGCTGATTAACTTAAGCGCAAACGCCAGTTCCATCGGCGCAATTGCCAACATCGCGGCAAGGGCGGTATCTCCGCCAAGGCCACCAAGGCCGAAAGAATGAGTCCAATCGGCAAAAGGAGGGTGCGTAGAGGCGAAAATGGCTGCGATACCAATCGCAATCGGTGAAAAGATAATCCGGCTAAAAAAGCGATCATCGCCAGCGTGGGTGAAAAACCGAAAACCCCAGGTCAGGGCAACAATGGCAATCCCCCAACTGGCCCAGCCGATGGTAATAAACAACGGGCTGGCCAATGAAGCACCGAACTTACCCAAAATGTTTTGTACCGGGTCATTGGTCGAACTTAACCAACTGGGATCATTTGGCGTATAGGAAAACAACATCAACGTGGCCGCGATCCCAATGCCAAGGATCACAAGGCCCAGCAATTCTTTGCCGCGCTTTTGTATCGCCTCTTGGATGTGGCTTTCCAGCAAAGGATCACGCTGTCTGGTTTGATATGCCATCTTTTTCGCCCTCGTTAGTAGATACAATCGCGGATTGCCTGAAGCCCGCGCTGCATTTCTTGTTCTTCGGCCACCATCGCGACCCTGATATATTGATCGCCGGGATTGTACCCGTCGATATTGCGACCCAAATAGGCCCCTGGTAAGACCTTGACGCCGGTTTGCTGCCACAGTTTTAGGGTCGCAGCCTCGCCATTTTCGACAGGCAACCATAGGAAAAATCCGGCTTCAGGTGGCTGATATCCCTGAACGCCCGTAAAAATTTGATCCGCAATCGCGAATTTTGCCCGGTAAAGGGTGCGGTTTGCTTGAACATGTGCCTCATCCGCCCAAACTCTTTCCGCCACCCGTTGCAGCGGTAAAGGTAAAGGCGCACCTGCAAAGGCGCGAAGCTGTTTGATCGAGGAAATGGCTTGCGGCCCGCCTGCAGCAAATCCAGATCGCAAACCTGGTAGGTTAGATCGTTTGGAAAGTGAATGGAAAACCACGACACGTTCCGGATCAGAACCGATTTCAGCAGCCACTTCCAACGCGCCCGGAGGCGGTGTGTCGCGATAAATCTCGGAATAGCATTCATCAGCAAAGACACGGAAATCATGTTTTTCTGCTAAACGCAGCAGACCGGCCCAATAGTCACGTCCAGCAATTGCGCCTTGCGGGTTGCTGGGTGAACACAGATAGACGATTGCGGTTTGATCCAGAGTTTCTGGGTTTATTGCCTTGAAATTTGGCAGGAAACCATCGGCCGCGTGACAGGCAATAAACTCGGCTTCAGCCTGAACGGCAGAGGCAGCTACGGCATAAACTTGATAAAATGGATTTGGTATCAATATCTTAGGCGGTTTTCCGTTCTTCTGCTCCGGGCAAAGTGCGACAGCCGCATTAAACAATCCTTCACGTGTTCCGTTAAGGGCAATAACCTCAGTTTTTGGGTCTTTATCGACGCCGTAACGCCGCTTGATCCAGCCTGATATCGCCACGCGCAACTCATCTGATCCATCATTTGGCGGGTATTTGGCGAATTCATGCACATGCTCTGCCAACACGTCGGCGACAAAATCAGGGAATGCATGTTTCGGCTCGCCGATAGACATAGCGATTTCCGGACCACCGGGCTGGTGATCCGCCAAAAGTGCGCGCAAGCGCGGAAAAGCGTATTCAGGCAGGTTCGAAAACCGCTTGGGAAACTGCATTTAGGCCTCAGCTCACAGGGTCTAAGTGCCCCGTTTCGTTACACAATAGCCGCAGTTTTACGTTCGGTCCAGTGCCGCGTTGCCCTTGTTTGACAGGGAATAGGCTTGTGTCTTTTGTGTTTAGGCTTTGATCGCAGCTTCGACCGCCGCTGAAAGCCGCAATAACCGCGCTTCTTCAAACGGCGCGCCCAGCAAACTTACGCCGGCCGACGCAATCCCTGTTGGTATGCTGACCGCAGCCAATCCCATCAAATTGCCGATGCGCGTATTGCGCAGGGCCAACAAATTTTCGCTGACGTAGTAATCATGCTCTGACGCAAGTCGCGCGACATTTGGCGGCAAAATAGGCGACGTTGGGACGATCACAGCGTCATATCCCGCTGTTTTTTCCAAATACCCAGCGCGTAATTCACGCAATTGCATCCAGCCTTTAACATATTCCAACCCGCCGAAATCCTTGCCTGTCCGGAACCGTTCCAATATTTCGGGGAACATCAAATCCGGTTCTGCCTCGATTATATCGTGCCACTCTGCATAAGCCTCGACCGTGAACAGACACGCCGAAAGTGGCATCGCCTCAGCGACTTCTGGGATGCAGCCAAACTCAACGATGCCGCCAGCAGCTTTGATCGCCGCAACGCCAGCTTCAAACCCTGCCTTTGGCGCATCACGAATATCATCCAGTGCAACATTGGTAAGCGCCAGGAACCGCCGCCCTTTCAGGCTATGGCCAGCCAAGTCTGCAACTTTGTCGCCAGATAATGCCGCCAACATATGCGCTACATCCTCGACGGATCGGCACAAGGGGCCAACCGTGTCAAAGGATTCGCAAAGCGGTACAACGCCTTCAAGTGACAGCAATCCATGCGTAGTTTTCAACCCAACCAGATCGTTCCAAGCCGCAGGAATACGCACCGATCCACCTGTATCAGATCCTATGCCACAAGCCGCCAAACCAAATGCAACCGACGCTGCTGCGCCCGAAGACGATCCACCTGGTACAGCATCCGCATCATTCACGCAGGGTGGCGTTTGGGTAATTGGATTATAGCCTAGCCCAGAAAATGCCAGCTCAGACATGTGGGTTTTGCCAAGACATACCAAGCCTGCAAAAGTCGCATTTTCCAGCACGACAGCATCACGATCCGGGATTCTGCCCTTAAGATAGGCGGTTCCGGCTTCGGTCACGGTTCCGGCGCTATCAAACAGGTCTTTCCAAGATATCGGAACGCCGTCCAGCAACCCACGGCGGGTGCCTGCCTTGGCGCGTTTTGCCGCCGCGCTTGCTTCGGCCAAGGCGCGGTCATGGGTCACGGCAGAATAGATCCGGTCGCGCAATTCGTGGGCATCAATTGCTGCCAGATAGGTTTCGGTCAGACGCAAAGGATCAATCTCGCCGCTTTCAATCCCACGACCAAGATCACTTGCGCTTGCTGATAACCATTCTTGTGACATCGTATCCTCCTGAAACTGACCTACAAACGGTAGCGACGCAAAGCCCGATGGACAATCCCGATTGAAGGGCCATATTGGGTTTATGAAACCTGAAAGTGATATTTTAATCGTTGGTGGTGGCCTGAACGGCCCGACGCTTGCGTTGGCTCTGGCCCAAGGCGGGTTGCGTGTGACTATTGTCGACGCGCTTCCGCTTTCCAAACTGACAGGCGGTGATTTTGATGGGCGTGCCTATGCCTTGGCTTTGGCGTCACGTCGAATGCTGAGCGCACTGGGCATCTGGGGTCAAGTGGCGGATCAAAGCCAGCCGATCCTTGATATTATCGCCAGCGATGGGCGCGCAGGCGAAGGGGCCGCACCGCAATTCCTGCATTTTGACCATAGCGAGACCGAAGAAGGCCCAATGGGCTATATGGTTGAAGATCGCTTTCTTCGCCGTGCTTTGCTTGATGCGGTTGCTAATCACCCCGCCATAACTTGGATCAACGAGCGGCGCGTGACGGCCCAGAAAATCCAACCAACCCACGCAAAAGTTACGCTTGATAATGGTGATGTTCAAACCACTCGTTTGCTGGTTGGCTGTGATGGTCGTGATAGTGGCACGGCAAAACGGGCAGGTATTAGCCGCACGGGTTGGGAGTATAATCAAACTGGGTTAGTTTCAGCAATCGCCCATGAAAAGCCCCATAATGGCGTCGCGCATCAGTTTTTTATGCCGGCAGGGCCATTGGGTATCCTGCCGCTTCCGGGCAATCGATGTTCTATCGTCTGGAGCGAAACAACTGAACGAGCCGCGCATATTAATACTCTGTCAGATCAAGATTATCTGGCCGAGCTGCGCCCGCATTTTGGCAACTTCCTTGGCGATATCAAACTAGAAGGCGCGCGATTTTCTTATCCTCTAAAGCTGACCATTGCGAATAAGTTTACGGATGACCGGCTGGTTCTGGTCGGAGATGCCGCCCACGGGTTGCACCCACTTGCTGGGCAAGGTCTGAATATGGGCTTGCGGGATGTTGCCGCTTTGGCCGAGGTTCTGATCCTAGCCACCAGACGTGGCGAAGATTTTACATCGCCCTTGGTTTTGGATCGATACCAACAATGGCGGCGGTTTGACACGTCTACGATGGCCGCGGCGACAACGGGTATCAACCGGTTGTTTTCAAACGACAACCCGATTTTGCGTGCAGGCCGAGACATCGGCCTAGGGCTGGTTAACGCTATGCCAGGAATGCGCCGCAGCTTGATGCGACAGGCGGCTGGTCTTACGGGTGATTTACCGAAATTGATGCAAGGGCAAGTGATCTGAGACAAAGCCGCGCGGTAAGGCGCTATTCCAATTCGCGCGCTTCACTGACTAGCATCACTGGAATTCCGTTCCTGATCGGAAAGGCTAAGTTCGCATTTTTGGAAGCCAATTCCTGGCTGTCTTTGTCGAAAATTAACAACCCACGCGTCACAGGACAAACCAACGCTTCCAGCATCTTGGGGTCTGTCGCCGTTTTATCCACGCTCATTGCAGCATCCCCCCTTCACCACCTGTTGCGATTGCGAATTCCATTAATGTGATAAGGGTTTTACGGCGGTCCTGTAAAGTTGTCGCCTCTAAAAGTGCTTGCTTATCTTCGATATCAAACGGGAACATCATCGAAAGCGAATTGATCAACAGCTCGTCTTCTGCTTTTTCTAGATTCTCCCAATCGGAATTCATACCAGTTGCACGAAAAAATCGGGCAAGCGAAGCCAGAAATTTGTCGCGATCAAAACCACCGTCTTTTTCTGGCTCGCCCAAGTCGCGATCAAACCCTGCCCAATTTACTTCGGCTTTCAGATAGGGCGCAAAACCTGGATTTGTGGAATTGATACGAAACCGTGAAATGCCCGCAAGTTTAATCCTGTAACGTCCGTCTTCGACCTCGTTGAAAGCAACCAAACGTCCCGCACAACCAATATCATGCAATTTTGGCGCGCCGTTCGACGTTTCAGTTTCGATGGGCTGCACCATGCCGATCAAGCGGTGTTGGGTTTTCATCGTGTCATCCAGCATCGCCAGATAACGCGGCTCGAATATATTCAACGGCAATCGGCCACGTGGCAACAACAACGCCCCCGCCAGAGGGAAAATTGGGATGTAGTCCGGCAGGTTGGCGTCGTTAAACATGGCGGTAACTTAGCCCAAAATTGCAATCAGGCAAAGATCATCGACGACAGTTTGCGCCGTCCGACAAGAACAATTGGATCCTCGGGCTTGAGCGCGTCAAAAATCTTGAACAATTGCGCCCTCGCCGCGCCATCATTCCACTCGCGATCCCGACGGAAAAGTTCCAACAGTTCGGCAATCGCCGCTTCGTTTTCACCGCTTCCTGCCAAAGCCGTCGCCAATTCAAGCCGCGCGGCATGATCGTCAGCATCTTTTTCAACTGCCTTGCGTAAATCACCGATTGGGCCTGCTTGGGCTGCTGCTTCCGCAAGTTCAATCTGTGCTTGGATCGCCGTTATTTCAGGGGCATTTTTGATCGCATCCGGGACAGCGGCCAGCAATTCCTTGGCTTTGTCAGCGTCATCCATCGCCAGATAAGAGCGCGCCATTCCCGCGTGCGCGTCGGCGTTTTCGGGTTCTTCTTCCGCCACGGCCGCAAATACTTCTACGGCATCTGCTGCCGATCCATCCGTTAACATCTGTTCAGCCATTTCCAACGCTTCGCTAAGGCCGCCGTCTGGCCCAAGTTCGGCTACTCTGCCGACAAACGACTTGATTTGGCTGGGTGTTTGGTTGCCCGTAAATCCATCTACAGGTTTGCCCTCGTGAAAGGCGTATACTGCTGGGATCGATTGTATGCGCATTTGCTCAGAAATCTGCGGGTTTTCATCGATGTTGATTTTGACCATGCGAACCTTGCCACCAGCCGCTGTAACCGCAGCTTCAAGCGCTGGGCCAAGCGTTTTGCACGGCCCACACCACGGCGCCCAGAAATCCACGATAACTGGCAGTTCTTTGCTGCCTTCAACCACATCGGCCATGAAAGTGGCTTCCGAACCGTCCTTGATTAGGTCAGCTGCGGGTGCGATATCTTTGCCACCAAGTTCTAACATCTTAATTCTCCTTGCCCAGCGAAACACTGGTTTGGACCCTACCTAGGCACTCAGTCACCAAGTCCCAAGTACATTCTTGAACTAGAGGTCAAATGTCGCAAATACAGGCGCATGATCAGAGGGCTTTTCCCACCCGCGCGCATCACGATAGACTCGGCTTGAATGGGCCGAATTGGCTATATCACCGGTAGCCCAAACATGATCCAGGCGCCGGCCTTTATCGGCCTCGCTCCAATCGCGTGACCGATATGACCACCAAGAATAGAGCGACCCCTCGGGAATATCAGCTCGGGTTACATCAACAAATCCGCCGGAATTTTGGGTTTCAGCCAAATGTTCAATTTCGATGGGTGTGTGTGAAACAACTTTCAGAAGTTTCTTATGGGACCATACATCATCTTCACGCGGAGCGATGTTCAAATCGCCAACCAAAATGGACTTTTCGGGTTTTTGTGCGTGAAAATGGTCTCGCATATCGGTCAGGTAATCCAACTTCTGGCCAAATTTAACATTCACATCGCGATCTGCCACATCGCCACCCGCAGGCACATAAAAGTTATGGATCGTCACCCCATTTTCCAAGCGACCGGCCACATGGCGTGCATGGCCGAGTTCAGCAAAATCATATTGCCCGACATCTTCAATCGGCAGGCGCGAAATGATCGCAACCCCATTGTACCCCTTTTGCCCATTCGCCAGAAAATGCGCATAGCCAAGATTGGCAAACCCTTCGCGTGGCATCAATTCGGTTGGTGATTTGCATTCTTGAAGGCACAAAACATCGGGCCCTTCTTCGGCCAGCAACTTGCAAACGATCTCCTCGCGCAGGCGGATCGAATTGATATTCCAGGTGGCAAGGGTGAAGGGCATGGGGGTACTCCTGATTGACTTTTTTGACAGTTTAATCTGACCTTCCGCACGACTGCCAGCCCAAATAGGCCCAACAATGCTGCTAACCACCAACCGCAATTTCCGACTTCTATTTTCGGGCGCAGCTATATTCAACCTTGGCGATGGTATTTCGCTTTTGGCGTTGTTTTGACATGCGACGCTAATCACCCGAGACCGCTGGAATGACGGTTTTAGTAATCTATGCACAGGAAATTCTAAACTTGTCAGCCGCCAGCTATGGCATCCTGCTCACGGCCGCTGCGGCTGGCGGTGTCACGGGCGGATTGTTGTGCCCTGTTATCATCAAACGAATCGGACCGGCCAATGCAATCACTGCGTCACTTGTTCTGTTTCCAACTGGGCGATTTTTGATCTGGTGGACTAGCGCACCACTTGTCGTGGCATTCGCCCTGTTCCTGCAATTGTCTGCAGCATTGATGCGGAATATCGTTACCGTATCCCTGCGCAGACGCACAATTCCAGATGATTTACTGGGGTATGATGCCAATAGGTGTAATCTCAGTAATTCTTTGGTTGGCTGGCGTGTTTCTGTTGCGGCTTCCCCAACAGTTTGGCCAATAAAAATGGCCCGAACCTAGGTCCGGGCCAGAGCGTTGGGTTTATCCAACGAGGGAGAAAGGTTTCGTTAAGCGACCAGTCGGTAACCACCGCTTTCGGTGACCAAAAGGCGGGCATTGCTGGGATCGGGCTCGATCTTTTGGCGCAACCGGTAAATATGGGTTTCCAGTGTGTGCGTTGTGACGCCAGCGTTATAGCCCCAAACTTCGTGCAACAGCACATCGCGGGCTACCACGCCATCGGTCGCGCGGTACAGGAACTTCAGGATATTCGTTTCTTTTTCCGTCAACCGGATTTTCTTTTCGTCTTCAGTCATCAACATCTTGTTGGCCGGTTTAAACGTATATGGCCCAAGCTGGAAAACCGCATCTTCAGATTGTTCATGTTGGCGAAGCTGGGCGCGAATGCGGGCTAACAGTACCGGGAATTTGAAAGGTTTTGACACATAGTCATTGGCGCCTGCATCCAGACCCAAAATTGTGTCGGCATCCGTATCGTGACCAGTCAGCATAACAATTGGGCATTTCACCCCTTGCTTGCGCATAAGTCGGCACAGTTCGCGGCCATCCATGTCGGGCAGACCTACATCCAGCAGCACCAAATCGTAAATCGCTTCCTTGGCCTTTTCCAAACCACGTGCACCATCTTCGGCCTCGAACACATCAAACTCTTCGGTTAGAACCAACTGGTCGGCCAGCGCTTCACGCAGGTCCTCATCGTCATCTACCATCAGTATTTTTTTGACATTTGCCATTGTGTTTCCTTTGGTTTGACCGCGCTGTACTGCACATGCTGTTGGTTAAGACATGTGCTTGATTGGCACTCTGAACAAGATTAACGCACGTGCTTTCACGGCCTCGTGTCAAATACACAGGAAATGTTTCATATTCGCGGTAAGACCGATATAGAAAACCCCAGAATTGTAACAAAGGAACACGCTAAATGGCCCTTAGCCTGACCATGCCGGAACAAATTGCCCGATTAAGGGCCGATTTACGCATGGGAGTTGGGGTTATTTTGCACGATGGGGAACAATCAGCGTTGGTGTTTGCCGCAGAAACCTTGGGTGCCGACCGATTTCAGGCCGCGACTTCGCTGGGTGAGGCCAATGTTGCAATCACTGCACGCCGTGCCGAAACCCTGCGAGCACGCGCATATGATGGCGACTTGGCGCGGGTGGTTCTGCCCGCAGGCGCAAATGTGAATTGGGTCCGTGCCATTGCTGATCCTTCGGGTGACTTGAACCATCCAATGAAGGGCCCTTTTGTTTCTACCCGCGAGGGTGATGCTGGAATTCATCGTGCTGCTATTGTTTTGTGCAAACAAGCGCGCTTGTTGCCTGCTGCGCTGGTTGTGATGATTTCGGATGCTGTTGATTTGTCGCAAGACGCTGATTTAAACAGCCTTGATCTAGCGCTGGCAGGTGAAACTCTTTCAACGTCCAGCCCTTTACACGAAATCACAGCCGCCCGTTTGCCACTTGAGGTGTCTGAAGCCGGGCGTTTGCATGTTTTTCGCCCCGATGATGGCGGCGAAGAACATTACGCCATTGAAATCGGGCGACCTGATCGCACAAAACCGGTTTTGGCGCGGCTGCATTCCGCTTGTTTCACGGGTGATCTGATGGGATCACTGAAATGCGATTGCGGTCCACAATTGCGCGCCTCATTGCGCCAGCTTGGTGAAGAGGGTCATGGCGTGTTGCTATATTTAAACCAAGAAGGTCGCGGTATTGGTCTGGCCAATAAGATGCGGGCCTATTCTTTGCAGGATCAAGGTTTTGACACGGTCGAAGCCAATCACCGCCTTGGCTTTGAAGATGACGAAAGAGATTTTCGTCTTGGGGCAGAAATTTTGACGTCGCTGGGATTTGACGCGGTGCGATTGATGACTAACAATCCTAACAAAATCGCCATGATGGACGCGGCTGGGGTAAAAGTCGTTGAGCAAGTACCCTTGATTGTTGGCCGGAACGCTCACAACGCCGCCTATTTGGATACCAAAGCCAAGAAAAGCGGACATTTGTTGTGATCGCCAAACCGGGCGATCTGGTTATTGGAAAATGGGGCGCGCGGTACTGCGGTCAGACATTTCCTTGCGCAGTTGGACGGGGCGGCATTGGCATTAAAGTCGGTGAAGGTGATGGCATCACCCCCGTTGGACGTTGGCGTATTACTGGTGGAGGGTATCGGGCAGATCGCCTAGTTGCGCCGAGTGTCGGGTTTGCGATGCATCAAATTGGGCCCGGTGACATATGGTCTGATGATGCTGATGATCCGGACTACAACCATCATGTGGTTGCCCGCGCACATCCCTATAGCTTTGAAAACCTCCGCCGCGCTGACCCTTTATACGACATCTATGCAATTCTCGATTTCAATTGGCCCGTTGCGATCCCGGGGCGCGGTTCTGCGATATTTCTGCACGCATGGCGTAAACCCCGCCACCCAACGGAAGGCTGCGTTGCCTTTGCCCCCAATGTCTTGAGATATATTTTGGAAAGCTGGCAACTTTCGGCCAGAGTCATCATCAAAAATTAGAATAAGTAAGTTAGCTTATCGGGCCAGCTATAGTAGCTATACTCCACTCACTCCAAAATCCGAATATTTTGTTCTGAGATGATGCGGAAGTTATCAGTTACTTGATCTCGAAAGTTGCGCCACTGTTTTGGGACGACCTCTCGCATAAAGTTCAAGATTGCGTTGGCGAAGTGTTTTTGCGTTGGATAGTGGGCGTTGTTGCATGGATCACTGACATCTCGGAACGC
>JBLHMX010000051.1:0-15457 GCA_047622625.1 Paracoccaceae bacterium
GTTGTTTTCGCAACTGATCTGACCACGCTGGGGTTCCCAAAACAGGCACATCCAAGCCGATTGAGCCCCAGATTTCAGACAGAGCGTTCGTTGTCACATCCGAATTCTGACGTATGTCCAAAGTCATGGTGCGAAAGCCGAACGCTGCGATTTTATACAAGATCGGCTGGATAAAACTTAGCGCGATTTCCGGGGCGACATGTTTAACCGCTTGATAAACGACCTGCATATCGCGGTCATATTCTTCCAGCTTGATGTAGGGCTTCGCAGACGATGAGGCGTCTAAAAGCGCCGCAAGTCTTGCATCAACCGCACTCAGAGATTTTCGAAAGACCTCGCCGACATTGCGGGCGTTGATTTGTTCGGCAATGCCAGATGCTGTGATGATTTGATCCAAAGCATTCAAGTGCACCGCCGGAATTGGGGCGATTTTGACACTGATTGACGTGTGAACAATCGCGCGCTGTACTTGTTTTCTATGCTCTTGGATCGCCACCGTTCTATTGGCCAATAGCGCCTTTTTTGTAACTGCAGTTGTCACATTCGGATTGCCGTCGCGATCACCGCCGACCCAAGAATGAAACCCAATTTCTGGCGAACGGCCCTTGGGCCATTCCAACCCGCTGTCGCCAATAATCGCGTTTTCGTAAGCGGTCAGAACCTCGGGAACAGCATCAAAAAGAGAGTTCTTGAAGAATTGTAGCGCCCAGTTGACCTCTTCAATCGAGGTTGGGCGTTCTAGGCGCAAATCACCCGTCAACCACAGCAAATCAATTTCGTTTTGCAAGTTTTGAATATGAACTTCACGGTCCCGCGGCGTCCAGCGATCACTTTCAAGCTGCACGATGCCACGGTAAATCCGGCGATGAATATCCAAAACCGTTTCGCGTTTTGCTTCTGTCGGGTGCGCAGTAATCGTTGGCCCAACCGAAACCGAGCTGGCAATTTTGGCGATTTCCGCCCGGGTAATCCCCTTTTCCATTAACAGGTTGACCGTGCGGGCAACCGTGCCTTTAACCGCATCTATACCTTGTTTTGTTTCAATCCTGCGCCGGCCTTTGACCAGCGCATTTTCCGCAGATATGCGCAGCAAATGAAACCAAATCGTTGTGGCCTGCAAAAACAGGGCTTGGCCTTCTGCGTCTTCGCTTACCACGGTTGCAGGGTCTAAGAACACCGCAAGTGTTTTGGGCGCGCGTTGCTTTATCACGTTGCACAATAAATCATGCAGAATGCTGCGCAACTTTGGCCCATAGCTTTCGTTTGCTGACGCTAGGCTTGCCTGGGAAGCAGACGTATGTGGTTTTATCTCACCCATCAGGCTACTAAATCACGAGGCTCCCAACCTCCGAAGAAGTCAGACAGATTGTCCAAAACACGGAAACCCATTGCTTCCCGTGTTTCGCGTGTGGCGCTGCCAAGATGTGGTAACAATACCGCGTTTTCACAACCGATCAGATCTTGGTTTACCTTGGGCTCGCCATCGAAAACATCCAGACCTGCACCCGCGATGCCACCGGTTTTCAAAGCACGAACAAGCGCCTTTTCGTCGACAACTTCACCGCGAGCCGTGTTGATCAAAAACGCCGTTGATTTCATCTGTTTAAATTGCTCGGCACCAATCAAATGATGATTTTCTGCCCCACCTGGGCAATGCAGCGAAACAAAGTCAGCCTTTTCCAGCAATTCGCTGATCGAGGTTACTTGTTGCGCGCTGGTCCTGATTAGAATGCCGTTTTCAATTTTTGAGCGGTTCTGGGCAAGAATTTTCATGCCAAACCCGAAATGCGCCCGTTTGGCAACTTCCCGCCCGATCCGGCCATAACCGATGATGCCCAAAGTTTTGCCAGTCATCCGCGAGCCCTGCAAATGTGTAGGGTGCCAGCCCGACCATTTGCCAGCGCGCAGTTCACGTTCGCCTTCGCCAGCGCGACGTGCGGCCATCAGCATAAGTGTCATCGTCAAATCTGCAGTGCAATCTGACAGAACGCCCGGTGTATTTGTCACCGCAATTCCTGCTGCCGAGGCAGCAGGAATATCGATATGCGTATAGCCAACACCGAAATTGCCAATGATTTTAGTTCTTGGCTTAATGTCGTCAAACACATCTGCTGACATCTTGTCCGTTACCGTCGGCAGGATCGCGTCGAAATTTTGCAATGCAGACCGAAAACCACCAACTGTCATGGGCGTATCTGAAGGGTTTAGCGTCACATCATAGTGCTTTTCTAGCTCGACCTCGACAGCGCTCGGCCAACGCCGACTCAGCAGAATTTTCGGTTTCGACATGGCGCTAGGCCCCCTTGTTCAACACGGCAGCAACTGTTTCACCGATTATTGACGGATGGTCCGCAACAGTAACGCCAGCCGCAGACAAGATTTCAACTTTTTCACTGGCGCTTTCGCCAAAGGCTGAAATAATTGCGCCAGCGTGGCCCATTGTGCGCCCTTTAGGTGCAGTCAAGCCAGCAATATAGGCGACAACCGGTTTGGTCATGTGATCACGAATATATTCCGCGGCCTCGGCTTCTTGTGGCCCACCGATTTCACCGATCAGCGCAACAATCGTTGTTTCTGGATCTTCTTCGAAAAGTTTCAGAATGTCTTTGAAAGATGAGCCATTAATCGGATCGCCACCGATGCCAACACTGGTTGAAACACCAATGCCCAGTGTTTTTAACTGAGAACCAGCCTCATACCCCAAAGTACCCGAACGTCCAACAATGCCAACAGGGCCTTTGTCAAAGATATGGGGCGGCATTATGCCCAGAAAACCCTTGCCGGGTGAAATTGTACCGGCGCAGTTTGGCCCCGTCAGAACCATGCGGTCGGTTTCGCGGTAACGACGCATATAGCGTTTAACCCGGATCATATCTTGCGCCGGAATACCGTCGGTGATGCAAACGCAATATTTGATGCCACCGTCGGCAGCTTCCATAATCGAGTCTGCAGCGAATGGCGGCGGAACAAACACAAGGCTAGCTTCGGCACCAGTTGCTTCAACCGCTTCTTTCACTGTGTTGAAAACAGGTATGCCTTCAACTTCAGTACCGCCTTTGCCGGGTGTGACACCCGCCACGACATTCGTGCCGTAATCTATCATTTCTTTGGTATGAAACTGCGCCATCCGGCCAGTGATACCTTGCACCATTACTTTAGTGCCTTCGTGAAGTAGAATGCTCATGTTGCTGCTTCCAATTTAGCTTTGGCTTCGGCATTGCCGCGCCATGCGGAAACAGCACGGGTTGCTGCTTCGCCCAAAGTTGCGGCCCGAATGATCGGCAAGCCACTTTCAGCCAGAATTTTCTGACCCTCTTCAACATTCGTGCCTGACAGGCGCACAATCACCGGAATGTCCAATGGTTCATCGCGCAACACTTGCACAACACCCTCGGCAACCCAGTCGCAGCGGTTGATACCAGCAAAAATATTCACCAGGATCGCTTCAACTTTTTTGTCCGACTTAACAAGGCGGAAGGCTTTGGCAACACGCTCAGGCGTTGCCCCACCACCGATATCCAAGAAGTTAGCAGGATCACCACCCGCCAGTTTAATCGTATCCATAGTGGCCATCGCCAGACCTGCGCCGTTCACAATGCAGCCAATGTTTCCGTCCAACCCAACATAGCTTAGGCCGCGATCCGCCGCATGGCTTTCACGCTGGTCTTCTTGGCTTTTGTCACGCAATTCGGAAATTTCCGGACGGCGAAACAAAGCATTGTCGTCAAAGGTCATCTTGGCATCAAGCGCGATGATCTGATTGTCTTGCGTGACCACAAGCGGGTTAACTTCAACCATCGTAGCATCGAGATCGCGAAAAGCGCGGTAGCAACCTTTAAGCGTGCGTACCATTTGTTGCGTCATGCTTGGCTCAATGCCTAACTTGAATGCGATTTCGCGGGCTTGGAAATCTACCAAGCCTATAGCCGGTTCAACTACGGCACGGATAATACTGTCCGGCTCGTCGGCTGAAATATCTTCGATTTCCATACCGCCTTGAGCAGAGGCCACGACCATAATGCGCTGGGTCGTGCGATCCAGAACAAAGCCCAAGTAGATCTCGCGTTCAATAGCAACACCTGCCTCGACATAAAGGCGGTAAACGCCTTTGCCTTCAGGGCCAGTTTGGTGTGTGACCATCTTTTTGCCCAGCATACTAGCTGCTGCATCCTGAATTTCGCTGTCACTTTTGCAAACAACAACGCCACCAGCTTTACCGCGCCCACCAGAGTGGATCTGCGCTTTTACGACCCAGACATCGCCGCCCAGTTCGCGGGCGCGATAAGCGGCCTGTTCTGGGCTGTAGGCCAATCCACCGGCTGGCACTTTGACGCCAAATTCCGCTAGGATTTCTTTTGCTTGATACTCATGAATGTCCATTGTTCAACTCACGCTGCTTTTGATTTTGAATAATAGGTGTTCAGCCGTTCGGCTACGGCGTCCAGATCCAGTCCTGCACCCATGTCGTTTAAACCTTGAGCAAACCGCGTCACAATTTCGGTGATCGCGGCATTGTTCAGCTGGTTCAAGATACCGATGCGGACTTGCACCGGTGCCGAAAGTGTTGGCCAGATGCCGAAACCTTTGGCGCGGCTGGCCTGCACAAGTTCCATTTCGCGACCGGCCAAGTTTTCTGGCAGGTTCAAAACAACAAGGCTTGTCATGTTTGATGTGACTTCACAGCCCATCGCGGTTACGGCTTCGGTTACGGCTTGTTCGTGATAGATATAATCAGCGGCGCGCTTTTCCAGACCTTCGGTCAAAGTAATACGCAAGGCTTCGTGAAACGCGGCAACTGCGTAGCCCGAGTGTGTCCGGTGATAACCGCCCTTTTCAGCATCTTGGCCGTCAACGATACCCCAATGACGGGCTTCCATGATCGGGTGGTGAACGTATGTGTAACAACCAGATTTCTTCAGGCTGTCGATATAGGCATCCGTGAAACTAACGGGTGCGTAGGTCAGTGGCAGGCACAAAACACCTTTTTGCGGGCAGGATGCCCAGCCAGCAACGCCGTCCAACTCATCGATTGAAAAGTCTTCAACACCCAAAGACGAAACCGCATCGACAAGGCCCATAGCGCCGTTGTTTTTGCATGCATCCGAAAAGCCTTTGATGTCGTTGATGCGGCCCGAGCCTGTTTCCCAATGGGCCATGAACGCCCATTTTGGTTTGTGTTCGGCCAAGGCTGCTTCGACCATTTCGCCGGTTACGGACTGGCCGTGCGGAACTTCGATCACAACAACACTGGCGGCTTTTGGATTTAACCCATCTGCGGCAAGTTCTGCCGCGGTAGACGCCTTCATGTTCAGCGTGATCGCGTCGATGCCGGAAAATGTGCCGTTAGAAAACGCAACCACTGTGTCGCCAGGCATCACAGCGCTGAACATGCAGTCAAGACCGCTCCAGCCGGTTCCGGCGACGCCGAACGTATGGATGTTGTTCGTGCCAAACAAATCACGCAGCATGTGTTTGCATTCGACCATGCCGCGCAAAACGTCTGGCTGCATGTGATCAGCAACACCGGCGCTGGCAAAACGTGCCAAAACGCGGGCATCAGTGTTTCCAGGGCCAGGGCCCGCCGCAAGGGTTTCGGGAATTTCCAGCTGTGGAAAAATAATTTGGTTGGTCATGATTTGCGCTCACTCATTGTTTCGGCCAAAACGGCTGGTCAGTAATTCTGGCCCCACACAAGCAGGTTGGGATTTTTCCCGCAATATTCGAAACTACCGGATTAGAAGGGCCATAAGTATAGGCCTTTACCTACACTTTAGAACTTGAATTGCGATTTCACTGGCACACACCTATTCTTACGGGTAGGTATGGATTATTAACCACATACAAATACGGTGATATTCTTGAACTCAACCCGATCCCAGCCCATCGAAATTGTCCTTGCTGATCCGAATCCTTTGATCCTGTCGGCCATGTCAGAAAAATTCACGGCAGATCCACGGTTTTCACTGGTTTCAACGGTTGCGAACGCCGAAAACCTGATCGCGACAGTCATGCGGGTTCCGGTTGCCCTTGCGATCATCAGTTGGAGCCTGCCCCAGCTTGGCGGTGAAAAGGTTATCCAGATTTTGCGTGATCATCCGCTGGCACCGAAAGTGGTGGTTTATTCGCAAAACCAAACAAACGATGTACCCCGCCGATCGATGGCGGCCGGTGCCGCTGGGTATTGCAGCAAGAACCAATCAGCAGACGAGCTGTTGGACACCTGTATAACCGTGGCATCCGGCAAAATGGTTTTCCCGTTTATGGACTTGCGCGACTTGCAATCTGACCCGCTTTTTCTTTTGACAAAACGCGAGCGCGCGATCCTGCAATCAATGGCCGAAGGACTGACCAACAAAGAGCTGGCAACCCAGTTTGAAGTCTCGATAAATACCGTCAAATTTCACCTGTCGAATCTGTACGAAAAACTAGAAATCAGGAACCGATCACAAGCCATCGCATTTTTCTATTCGCGCAGTCATGAATTCAACGATCCCAAAAGCTGAACGGCGTGCCCGCCCAGAACTTTATGTGCCAATACGTCGCACACGACATCGTTGACAGCAGGGCGGTTTTTACGATTTCAGTCCCATCCCTATCGAAAGCCAAAACTCTAAGGGATATAGAATCATGAGTTTCCATAATATCGAACCGGCCACTGCCCGCCTAAATCGCAGTGAACTAGCCGTCCCCGGCTCCGCACCACAAATGTTTGAAAAGGCAGCACAATCCGATGCAGATGTGATCTTTCTGGACATGGAAGATGCGGTCGCGCCGGACGATAAAGAACAGGCCCGCAAGAACATTATTGAGGCCTTGAATGACATCGACTGGGGCACCAAAACCATGTCGATCCGTATCAACGGCTTGGACACACATTACATGTACCGTGATGTTGTCGACGTGGTTGAGCAGGCCGGCGAACGCTTGGATGTCATCATGATCCCTA
This sequence comes from Paracoccaceae bacterium, assembly GCA_047622625.1. GTDB lineage: Bacteria > Pseudomonadota > Alphaproteobacteria > Rhodobacterales > Rhodobacteraceae > UBA5972. Next base: position 6,947 of record JBLHMX010000051.1, read on the forward strand.
AGGTTGGAACCGCTTCCGATGTCTATGCAATTGACATGTTAGTGACCCAAATTGAGGACGCAAAAGGGTACAAAAAACGCATCGGTTTTGAGCACATTATCGAGACTGCTTTGGGCATGCAAAACGTCAGTGAAATTGCAGCCGCTTCCAAGCGGAATGAAAGCCTGCATTTCGGTGTTGCTGACTATGCGGCAAGCACACGCGCACGCACCACAATCATCGGCGGTGTAAACAAAGACTATTCCGTTCTGACAGACCCAGATGAGGCCGGTAATCGCGAAGTTCATTGGGGCGATATGTGGCATTATGCGATCAACCGTATGGTTGTTGCAGCCCGCGCAAATGGCCTGCGTCCTGTTGACGGGCCATTCGGTGATTTCTCTGATGCCGAAGGCTACAAGGCCGCCGCACGACGTGCAGCAGTTGCTGGTTGCGAAGGCAAATGGGCCATTCACCCAAGCCAGATTGCAATGGCAAACGAAGTAATGAGCCCTTCTGCCGCCGAAGTCGACAAAGCCCAGCGCATTATTGCGGCAATGGCTGATGCGGCTACTGCTGGCAAAGGTGCTGTTTCTTTGGACGGGCGTTTGATTGACTATGCGTCAATTCGTCAGGCCGAAGTTTTGGTCGAAAAAGCCAAACAAATCTCTGGTTCCTAAATAAAAGGCCGCAGCTTATGACACTAACCGATCTTAAAAAGCGGGCGTTGAACGCTTTTTTGGTGGGGGTCCAAGCTGCGGATCCTGAACTTGCGCTGACTAAAGCGTTTGAAAAACAAAGTCTTCCTCCCCTTTCGGGGGGAAGATACATCGTGATATCAATCGGTAAAGCTGCTTGTAAGATGGCCGAAACCGCGATCAAACATTTGCCGCAAGATACCGAGTTTACTGCCGTTGCAGTTACAAATTACGAAAACCAGACAGACGTTTCAGGCTGCACCGTGTTTGGTGCCAGCCATCCAATTCCAGACGAAAACGGATTTGCCGCTGCAAAGTTCATAATGAACCTTTTGGCCGACACCCACAGCAACGATTGCGTTGTTGCCTGCATCAGTGGCGGAAGTTCGGCACTGTTACCGGCACCTGTCACAGGCGTTTCTCTGCAAGATAAGATTGGCGTGAACAAACTTCTGCTTTCGTCGGGCCTTGATATTACACAGATGAATTTGCTGCGCCAAAGCCTGTCTGATCTTAAGGGTGGCGGATTGTTAACCCTCGCAGCCCCTGCACAAGTTCGATCCTATATTCTTTCGGATGTGATTGGCGATGACTTGCGGGTGGTTGGCAGCGGCCCATCGACACCACCCATTGGCACAACAGCCCAAGCAAGACAGTTGGTAGAAGATGCAGGTATTTGGGATCAACTTCCTGAAACCGTTCAAAAATATTTACGTGACCCGAAACCTGATGCAGCCATCAAAACCTCGATTGAACCTATATTGATCGGTGGAAACCGGCAAAGTGCCGCTGCGATGGCCCAAGCAGTTGGCGCCCAATTGGCCGAAGCGCCCTTAATCGGTGACGTGCAAGAGGCAGCGCAAATAGTTGCCAATCAAGTCATGCAAGCCCAGCCAGGCATACCTTTCGCAATGGCTTTTGGCGGTGAAACCACTGTGCAACTAAAAGGCAACGGCAAAGGCGGTCGCAATCAAGAACTGGCGCTGCGCGTGGCGCAATTATTGCAACAGGCAAGCTGGAGCAAACCTTGGGTATTCTTAAGCGGCGGCACGGACGGGCTTGATGGCCCAACTGATGCGGCGGGCGGCATGGTTGATACGACAACACTGCAAACGATTAAAGCACAAGGGGGCGATTTTAGCCGCTTGCTGGCCAATAACGACAGTTACGCCGCCCTTAAAATCGCCGATGCTTTGTTGATTATCGGAGCAACCGGTACAAACGTCGCGGACATTCAGCTGTTCTTGTCTGAATAGCTTCACTCAAGCCGCAGCCGAACCAGCGTAACATGCACGTAAGGCGCACCGCCGCGGGTTAAAATGATCGGTTCCAACAGTTCGGCATCGGGGTCCAGGCTTTGCGCCTCTGCCAAGACACGGGCATCGACGATCACAGCATCCTTGAACGTTGTCGCTTCGATATAAATCGCGCTGCCTGTGGCTTTGGCGTCTTCCAGAAACACAAAATGATGCGCTCCACCCAGGCTGAAAATCCGCATCGGTTTCTCGCCCGACAACGCCGTATCAAACAGCCCGCCCTGCGTCCAACTGCGGGCCATGAACACATCGGTTGGCGCAAACAAACCGCGCTCGTCCAGGCCCTCGCGCAGGTCGTGATAACTGAATATCGAAAACGTGTAATCCCAGTCAGGCGCATGGTCGTAAAATGGCCGTGTCAGAAAGCCGGTGTTGCTGTGGATCAGCAAAGTGACCAAAGGCACCCAGATGACCAGCATTGAAACCACGCTCCACCGCAGGTGTCTTAACAGCGCCTTTTTCGACCGACCTGCCAGCCAAGCAGCAGCCAACGGCAAAGCAAATATCCAACCCGGCATTGTCCAATGGGCATGGGACGATGTTGACGTGAAATACACATAGTTAAAGATCAAAATCGGCCCTAAGGCGATCAGGGCCAGCAGGAACTTGTCATCGGTCTTGCGATGCCGGATCGCCATCCACATTCCCACAACAGCGGCCCACAATCCCGTGGGGAGCAGAAATATCGCTTGGGTCAAGATCATTCTTGCAAGGTTAGCTGGGCTAAAACCGTCGCCTGCGCGCGAAGTGTGAAACTCAAACGATGTCCAATTGTTTTGCATGTTCCACAGGATCACTGGGAGCAGGCCCAACAGGCCAATTGCAGCCCCAATCCAAGGGCCGGGTTGAACGAACCAGCGGCGGCCTTTTGGCGTGAGCGCCATAAATATCAGCACGGCAACCGGCAACCAAGCAGCCTGATATTTCGAGGCTAATGCAAACGCCAAGCCCAAGCCGATCCAGACCCAGTATATTACAGGTGCACGGCTTTCGGAATTAACAGCTTTCACCAAGAACAAGACGGCGAGTGCCAAGCCAAGGTTCAACATGCCATCTGGAACCGCTAAAAATCCGTTCGACACCACGAAAAATGGGCCAATTGCGAATAAAAGCGCGCTCCACAGTCCCGTGCGGGTATCACCGATCTCGCGCCCGATCAGGTACATCAAGCCGGTGGTTAAAACACCGGCCAACAAAAACGGCAGGCGGTAGACTAAAAGCGTTTCCATTCCGGTAATATCCGCCATTGCGGCGGGGGCCCAAAAGCCGATTGGCGGGTGGTCAAAAAAGCTAAGGGAATAATCGCGAGCAACGGCGATGGCGTAAGCCTCGTCAATTCCAAGCGGTAGCGTAAATGTCAGAATAAGCTTGAAAACAAGGGCGAATGCTATGATGCGCCAAACAATTGCGCGGGCTTTGGTGTCAGAAATCGGCGCAGGGTCAGCGATGTCACGGATGCGCACGCGTCCCAGACCCGTCAGCATTTACTAGGCCTTCCAAGTCACAAGGGACGAGGCGACAAAATTCCACAACGCGCCAACAAGCGCGCCACAAAATCCGGCCAACAGAATATACTGGCCGCTTAAAACCCCGAAAATTGCGCTGGCAACGCTGACATTTGCAACCGCGCCAACCGCGCAAACCAGATAGAACGAGATCAAACCCCGAAAGAATGCGGCCCCACGCAACGTCCTGTCGCGATAGGTTAACGCGTTATTCAAAACGAAATTTGACGTCATGGCTGCGATAACTGACACTGATTTGGCGATCCAAAAAGTGCCAAGCACCGTTGCCAACAAACCCTTTAAAACCAACAGATCAACTGCAAGACCGCTTAAGCCAACAACCATAAAAAGGATAAACCTAATCGAAACCAAACCACCGGTCATCCGTACGGCCAAAAGGCTTAGGAATTCTATTGTAACCGCGCTGTCCATTTTGCTTTCGCCAAACTGACGTTCGCGGAACGTATAACCGACCTCGCGCACGTTCCACGCGCCTGTGCTGGCAGACAACATATCGGCCAAGATTTTGAAGCCGCGTTGTTGCAGCCCCAAAACAACTGTGTTGAAGCTCTCGCGTTTGACCATGAAGAAACCGCTCATGGGATCAGTGGCCGTTATTTTCAAGGCACGGCGTGCCATCGTAGTAGCAACATCGCTGCCCCATTTGCGAAAGGCTGATAACCCCGAACCCGACGAGCCACCTTCTACGTTGCGCGACCCGATCACCAAATCAAGCATCGCATCTTTGGCAAACTCGCTGAGCATCACCGGAAGTCTAGTTTCGTCGTGCTGCAAGTCAGCGTCTATCACGGCGACAATCGGTGCAATGCTGGACAAAACACCCTCGATACAGGCCCCGGCCAAACCACGCCGTCCGATGCGGTGGATCACACGCACATCCGAGCGCTCGCGCCCTAAGGCACGCACTTCTTTGGCCGTGCCATCCGGACTGTCATCATCGACAAACACAACTTCCCAAGAAACATCTGTTAGGGCTGCTTCCAACAACGCAACCAACGGGCGGATATTGTCCCGCTCGTTAAATGTCGGCACGACGATTGTCAGTTCAGGAATGTGACTGATTTTGTTTGCAGCTGGCACTTTGTATCCATAGATTTTCGCGACTAAGGGACCAAATCCCTGAAATGGCACGCGATGGCAAGGAATTTCTGCAAAATCGGCGACTTACGGCTGATTTCATGCCCCTTTTCAAACAGGCACAATCGCGCTTATAAGGCGAGCGGACCAAATCTTGAAAGGTTAGTCAGATGCGCAAAGCCAGCATTGCCCGCAAAACGGCAGAAACCTCAATCACTGTCGACATCAATCTTGATGGCTCCGGTGCTTACGACAATGAAACTGGCATCGGTTTTTTTGATCATATGCTGGATCAGTTGGCGCGCCACGCACTTATTGATATGAAAGTTCGCGCAAGCGGGGATTTGCACATAGACGACCATCACACCGTCGAAGACGTCGGCATAGCGTTGGGACAGGCTTTGACCAAGGCAGTTGGCGACAAAAAGGGTATCCGCCGCTATGGTGCCTGCTTATTGCCGATGGATGATGCTTTGGTGCGCACAGCGCTTGATTTGTCAGGCCGTCCTTATTTGGTTTGGAACCTTGATCTGCCGACACCTAAAATTGGCAGTTTTGACACAGAACTTGTGCGTGAATTTTTCACTGCACTGGCGATGAATGGCGGCATAACTTTGCACGTCGACAAATTGGCCGGTTTCAACAGTCACCATATCGCCGAAGCCGCCTTCAAATCAGTCGCCCGAGCCCTACGCGATGCCATAGAAGTTGATGCGCGCAAATCAGATGCTATCCCGTCGACCAAGGGAATTCTTTGACGTGACAACAGTTATCGTCGATTACGACAGCGGTAATTTGCATTCGGCCGAGAAAAGCTTTCTGCGCATGGCAAAGGAACTGGATGCTGGCAAAGTCAGTGTCTCGTCAGACCCAGACGTGATTGCTAAGGCTGACCGTATTGTTTTGCCTGGCGTTGGTGCCTTTGGTGATTGCCGCCACGGTCTTGCCAGCTATTCTGGTCTTTTTGAGGCAATAGAAAGCGCTGTTCACAATCGAGGTGTGCCATTTTTGGGCATCTGCGTCGGCATGCAATTGATGGCAACACTCGGATTAGAACATGGATTGAACACGCCAGGATTTGATTGGATATCAGGCGAGGTTGTAGCGCTGACGCCCGATCAGCCGTCCCTAAAGATCCCGCATATGGGTTGGAATAATCTTGTGATTGACGCGCCGCATCCTGTGTTGGCCGGAATAAACACGGGCGATCACGCCTATTTTGTACATTCCTATCACCTTGCCGCAAGCGACAATTCCCAACGCATTGCGCATTGTGACTATGGTGGAGACGTGACTGCCATTGTTGCGCGTGACAATATCATTGGCACACAGTTCCACCCAGAAAAAAGCCAATCAACCGGCTTGCGGTTGATTGGCAATTTCTTAGCGTGGAAACCTTAAACTATTCTACGCGGGTCCAAATACCACCGTCGCGACAGATGCCAAATACACAACCTTTAACGGTCATTGTATCGCCGGACAGGATCAGCTTGCCAGCATAAGTTTTATCACGGTCAGGTGACCAGACTTTGCCTTTACCGTAGTTGCCGCCGCCTTGATTAACCATATCCCACATCAACTGTTTGCCAGTATTGTCTGACGTATAGGGTGTACCATCGGTTTCATATGAACTTATCAAGACGCCGCAGATTTTTTCGCCGCACATCGAAATGTCGATATGGCCATAAATGCCGTTATCATCTGGAATTGTCTTCCAAACACCTTCGGCCGGATCGGCAAAAGCTGGGCCGGCAATCAATAAAATCACCGCAAATATTAATTTTTTCATTGTACTCTCCCTAGGTTTTCCTAGATTTTCCCTCATTACGTCTAATTTCGCAAGTCTTTCGTTGGGGCACCCTGTCGCCTTGGCAAATCCGTGCCCATGTGGTTACAAGCACCAGAACATAAAACACCGGAGCAGCCCGCATGATCCTTTACCCTGCTATTGACTTAAAAGACAGGCAATGCGTGCGCCTTCTTAAGGGTGAGATGGACAAAGCAACCGTGTTTAATGATGACCCTGCCGCCCAGGCGCTGGCGTTTCAGAACGCGGGTTGTGAATGGCTGCATTTGGTCGATTTGAACGGGGCTTTTGCCGGTACACCTGTTAACGCGGCCCCGGTCGAAGCTATTCTTGAGCGCTGCAACATCCCAGTGCAACTAGGTGGCGGCATTCGCGATATGGCAACCATCGAGGGCTGGCTTAACAAGGGTCTGGCGCGGGTCATTCTTGGCACGGTTGCGGTTGAAAACCCGGATTTGGTGCGCGAAGCCGCCCGTAATTTTCCCGGCCAAGTCGCGGTAGGTCTGGATGCCCGCGACGGCATGGTGGCAACACGCGGCTGGGCCGAAGAAACCGACATCGAAGTTACGGCACTTGCGCTGCAGTTTGAAGATGCGGGTGTTGCGGCCATCATCTACACCGACATCAATCGCGACGGAGCCATGCAAGGGCCAAACGTGCAAGCGACCGCCGATTTGGCGAATGCGGTGTCAATCCCAGTGATTGCAAGCGGAGGTGTTTCGTCGATGGCAGATCTAGACGCTCTCAAAAATTGTGGGGCGCAGCTGGATGGGGCAATCTCTGGCCGTGCACTTTATGATGGTGCGATTGATCTTGCTGAAGCAATCAAATCGATGAAGGCATAACATGCTGAAAACCCGCATCATCCCCTGCCTTGACGTCAAAGATGGCCGTGTTGTCAAAGGTGTTAACTTTGTCGACCTGATCGATGCTGGTGATCCCGTGGAATCCGCCAAAGCCTATGACGCAGCTGGCGCGGACGAGCTGTGCTTTTTGGATATCGCGGCCACCGTTGAAAATCGTGGCACGATGTTTGACGTGGTGCGCCGGACCGCAGAACAATGTTTTATGCCCTTAACAGTTGGTGGCGGCGTGCGCACACCTGACGATGTGCGCGCATTATTATTGGCAGGTGCTGACAAGGTTAGTTTCAATTCCGCAGCCGTGGCGGACCCCGATGTTATCGCTGCTGCAGCCAATAAATTTGGCAATCAATGTATTGTCGTGGCCATCGATGCCAAAACCGTCAGCCCCGGAAAATGGCAGATTTTCACCCACGGCGGGCGGCGCGAAACAGGAATTGATGCGGTTGAATTCGCGCTTGAAATGGCAGCCAAAGGCGCTGGTGAAATCTTGCTAACATCAATGGATCGCGATGGCACACGGGCTGGTTTCAACTTGCCCCTGACCCGCGCCATTGCGGACGCGGTCAATATCCCCGTAATCGCATCGGGTGGCGTAGGCAATCTTGATCATCTGGTCGAAGGTGTTACCAAAGGCCACGCAAGCGCCGTTTTGGCCGCTTCGATCTTTCATTTCGGTGATTATACGATCCAAGAGGCCAAGGAACATATGCAACAAGCGGGGATAGACATGCGCCTATGAGTGACATTTTGGAAAACCTGGCCACCCTGATTGAAAGCCGAAAAACCGCTGACCCTAGCAGTTCTTGGACAGCCAAGTTGCTGTCGCAAGGCGTTGATAAGTCTGCCGAAAAGTTCGGTGAAGAAGCGGTCGAAGCGATCATCGCAGCCGTAAAGGGCGATCGCGAGAACCTGACTAACGAGGCTGCTGATGTGCTTTATCATTTGTTGGTCATGTTGGCCGCAAGCGACGTAAAGTTAGCGGATGTTTTTGCCGAACTTAAACGCCGCCAAGGCGTTTCAGGCATTACAGAAAAATCTTCACGCGACTAACAGCTATTATTTGACGGCCCGGATGAGGTATAGGGTCTAGCCAAATTGACCAAATCAATCGACGGATGATTGCCGGTTTGATTCACGGTATTTTGAAAAAAGCGATCCCAAGCCCGGGGCTGGGTGTCGCCAGGCCGTGCAGAATTGGAGATCAAATGGGTGCGTCCGTCAACGCCATCTTTGGAGGGACAT
>JBLHMX010000052.1:0-15327 GCA_047622625.1 Paracoccaceae bacterium
TAACGCTACTAAAGCATCGGGTGGGCGTATCATTCCGGTTGGAACGACTGCGTTGCGGCTTATCGAGTCCGCCGCCACGGTTCATGGCCATATCGAACCATTTATGCGCGAAACTGACATTTTCATCAAACCGGGGTATGAATTTCGCGTGGCAGATGGCCTGATGACCAACTTCCACCTGCCGAAATCCACCCTATTGATGTTGGTTTCCGCCCTAATGGGACAACGCCGCATCTCGGAAATTTATGCCCATGCGATTACGCGGAAATACCGGTTCTTTTCCTATGGAGACAGTTCGTTATTGTTGCCGCGAAGGGTGCGGCGAAATAGTCGCTGACAGACATAGTTGATGTCGTTAGAAGGCGCGAAAATCGGCATGAAAATCTGATACGCCGGACTTACAAACATCAAAGGATCGATCATGCTTGCAGTCGCAAGAAATTCCTGGGCGTTGCTGCTTGGCATTCTATTGCTAATGCTGGGCAATGGCTTGCAGGGCACGTTGCTTGGTGTGCGCGGTTCCGCCGAAGGATTTTCAACGACGTCTATGTCGATTGTCATGTCAGCCTATTTCGTGGGCTTTCTGGGTGGTTCGCGATTAACGCCAGAATTGATCCGGCGGGTCGGGCATGTCCGGGTTTTTGCGGCCCTTGCCTCATTTATTTCGGCGGTATTGATCCTTTACGCAGCCGTACCAGACCCTGTTGCTTGGGCTTTAATGCGGGTTGTGATCGGTTTCTGCTTTTCCGGCGTATATGTTGTTGCCGAAAGTTGGATGAATGATGCCTCGACCAACGAAAATCGTGGTAAAACCATGTCGCTTTACTTGATCGTTCAGATGATTGGTATTGTTACCGCACAGGGTCTTTTGAACGTGGCCGATCCCGGCGGATACAATCTGTTCATTATTTCTTCGGTTTTGGTTTCAATCTCGGTTGCACCGATCTTGTTGTCGGTTTCACCTGCACCGGTTTTCCAACGCACGAAACCTATGACCCTAACGCGATTGTTTGCGGTTTCACCTCTTGGCTTTGTCGGGATGTTCCTGCTGGGTGCCATTTTTTCCGCATTATTTGGCATGTCAGCCGTCTTTGGTGCCGAAATAGGATTAAGCGTTCGCGAGATTTCAATTTTTGTTGCCGCTATTTATCTAGGCGGCATGTTGTTTCAATACCCGATTGGATGGGCATCAGACCGCATGGATCGGCGGCTGTTGATTGTTGGCCTGACGGCGGGCGGTGCAATATTTGCCATTGGTGGCGCAGTTTTTGATGGCGGGTTTATCTGGCTCTTGGGCTTGTCGTTTATCATCGGTGGCGTGGCAAACCCGCTTTATGCACTTTATTTGGCTTACACGACGGATTTTCTTGAAATCGAAGATATGGCAGCCGCTTCGGGCGGATTGATATTCATCAATGGTATTGGCGCAATTTCCGGCCCCATGATCTTGGGTTGGATGATGGATAAATGGGGGCCCTACAGCTATTTTGTATATATTTCGAGCGTTTTGGCCGCGATGGCAGTCTATGCGGTTTATCGAATGACACAGCGGGCGGCGACGCCAGTCGAGGATACATCGTCATATGCGCCTTTGTCGCCGGGCTTGTCGCCCGTCGCGGTGGAGGTTGCGCAGGAAATCGCGATTGAAATGGCTTTGGAAGAAGAAAACGCAGAAGAAAATGCAGAAGAAAGTAACACAGAAGACACAGTTGACGGCGCGTAATATTATTGCCTTGAATTCGCCCATATCTTTGCGAATGTTCCAATAATGGCGAGTGATTGGTGTAACTGGAGGGTACCATGGCAGATGCCGCGGAAATACGTCGGTTTTGGGTAGAAGAAGTTGGGCCAGCGGGGTGGTATAATTCCACTGAAAAGCTGGACGCAACAATTCAAGAACGGTTCGGTGAGGCTTGGGAAAAAGCAGCCGCTGGCGAATATATGGATTGGGCCTGTGATCCGGCAAAATCCCTTTCGCTTTTGATCCTACTGGATCAATTTCCACGCAATATGTTTCGTGGCTCAAAGCGGGCGTTTTGCACAGACCGCAAAGCGGTTTGCGTAGCAAAGAAAGCGATCGAGCGGGGCTATGACCTGCGTGTGCCTGAACCTGAGCGGCAATTTTATTACCTGCCATTGATGCATTCCGAAAGTCTGACGGATCAGGAACGTTGTGTGCGCCTGATGAAAACCAGGATGCCGGACGCTGGCGAACAGAACCTGTTGCACGCAAAGGCCCACCGCGAGATTATTCGAAAATTTGGCCGGTTCCCTTATCGCAACCAAGCGCTTAACCGCGACATGACCCGTCAAGAAGTGGCGTATCTGGATGCGGGCGGATATGGCGAAAGCGTGCGCCAATTGCAGGCTGGGTGATTCGAAATTGAACGGACCGTTTTTGTTCGTTTTGATATTTTCGTTCAAATTGCATGCGCTGGGCGTAATTTTCCAACTAACATCAGGCAATGCCTATGGCTTTACTGCGCGGGCGCGCTTTGATTGCTGACTTCACCAAAGTAGTTTAGTATCGAACTACTTTTGGAGCTCAGGAGATCACAATGGCCGCTAAATCCTTTGACATGGTTGTAATTGGCGCCGGCCCTGGTGGGTATGTTGCGGCAATACGTGGCGCGCAACTGGGTCTGAGTGTCGCGATTGTTGAACGTGAACATCTGGGCGGCATTTGTCTGAATTGGGGATGTATTCCAACCAAAGCATTGTTGCGCTCGGCCGAGGTCTTTCACCTGATGGGCCGTGCTGCCGAATTTGGACTAAGCGCTGACAAGATCGGTTTCGATCTGGCCGCCGTGGTTAAACGTTCGCGCGGCGTGGCCGCGCAACTTTCTGGCGGCATTGGCCATTTGATGAAGAAAAACAAAGTCACCGTGGTAATGGGTGAAGCCCGCTTAACGGCAAAGAACAATGTATCGGTCAAAACCGCAAAGGGCGTTGAAGACTTGGCCGCCAAAGCCATCGTTGTTGCAACAGGCGCCCGCGCACGCGAATTGCCGGGCCTTGAGGCCGACGGTGATCTGGTCTGGACATATAAAGACGCATTGGTTGCGAGCCGGATGCCGAAAAAGCTGTTGGTGATTGGCTCTGGCGCGATTGGTATAGAATTTGCCAGCTTTTTCAACACTTTGGGCGCAGACACGACGGTTGTCGAAGTCATGGATCGGGTGTTGCCTGTAGAAGACGCCGAGATTTCTAAATTTGCCCATAAGCAATTCACCAAACAAGGCATGAAGTTAAAAGTGAAATCCAGCGTGACAAAGCTTGATCGCGGCAAAGGTAAAGTCGTCGCCCATATCGAGGCCGGTGGCAAAGTTGAGACCCATGAATATGACACCGTGATTTCGGCCGTTGGCATTGTTGGCAATGTAGAAGGCTTGGGTTTGGAAGAAATCGGCGTCAAAATCGACCGCAGCCATGTGGTGGTAGATGAATTATGTCGGACTAGCGTTGAAGGTGTTTATGCTATCGGCGATATCGCTGGCGCGCCTTGGTTGGCCCATAAAGCCAGCCACGAAGGTGTTGCCGTTGCCGAACTGATCGCAGGCGGCAAACCGCATCCTGTGCGCCCCGAAAGCATCGCGGGTTGCACCTATTGCCACCCGCAGATTGCCAGCGTCGGATATTCCGAAGCCAAGGCCAAAGAACTTGGCTATGACATCAAAGTCGGCAGGTTCCCTTTTATCGGCAACGGCAAAGCCATCGCATTGGGAGAAGCAGAAGGCATGGTCAAAACCGTGTTTGACGCCAAAACGGGCGAACTTTTGGGTGCCCATATGATCGGTGCCGAAGTCACTGAATTAATTCAAGGTTTTGTCGTTGGCAGGCAGTTGGAAACCACAGAAGAAGATCTGATGAACACCGTGTTTCCGCATCCGACATTAAGCGAAATGATGCACGAAAGTGTGCTGGACGCCTATGGACGTGTGATCCACATGTAAAATCGCGGCGCTTCGGCAGATTGTATTTGGATGCGGAAGAAAGCGGGTTAAAATTCGCTTTCGATATTGCTTTGGTAAGCTTTGGCGAGATTCCCGAAACGAGTGAAACGGCCTTCAAAACTTAATTCTATGGTGCCAATCGGCCCATGCCGCTGTTTGCCGATGACAACTTCTGCTTTGCCATGCAGGTGTTCCATCCGGGCCTGCCAATCTGCCATTTCGGCAAGCTTGTCATCAGACGGTTTTTCACGTTCAGCATAATATTCTTCGCGGTAAACGAACATCACCACATCCGCGTCTTGCTCGATCGAACCACTTTCACGCAGATCAGACAATTGCGGGCGTTTATCTTCGCGGTTTTCAACCTGACGCGAAAGCTGGGACAGGGCGATAACCGGAATTTCCAGTTCCTTGGCGATGGCCTTCAGGCCTTGGGTGATTTCGCTGATTTCATTGACGCGGTTTTCGCTGCGCCCCGTACCGCGCACCAATTGCAAATAGTCCACGATCAACACGTCCAAACCATGCGTGCGTTTCAAACGCCGGGCGCGCGCGGCAAGCTGGGCAATGGGCAGGGAAGGCGTGTCATCAATGAATAGCGGGCAGGCCTCAAGCGATTTGGCGGCCTCGACGAAACGGCGGAACTCGGACTCGTTCAAATCGCCGCGGCGGATTTGATCGGACGGCACTTCAGAGGCCTCCGAAAGGATACGCGCCGCCAATTGTTCGGCGGACATTTCAAGTGAATAAAAGCCAACTACACCGCCAGAAATCGCCCCTTCGCTGCCATCCGGCAATTGGCCCTTTTTGTAGATCTTGGCGATATTATAGGCGATATTGGTTGCAAGCGAGGTTTTACCCATAGATGGGCGCCCCGCCAGAATAAGCAGATCTGACTTGTGCAAACCGCCCAGCTTTTTGTCCATATCTGTTAAGCCGGTTGATATCCCGGCCAGCCCGCCTTCACGCATATAGGCGGCATTGGCGACCTGAACCGCATCGGTAACAGCCTTCAAGAACGACTGAAATCCGCTGTCGCTGCTGCCCGCTTCGCCTAACTGGTAAAGCTGTTGTTCGGCTTCGACGATTTGTTCTGCGGGTTCGCTGTCAACTTCAACACGGCCTGCCTTGGCGCTGATTTCCTGGCCAATGGCGATCAGATCGCGCCGGATTGCCAGATCGTAAATCATCTGGGCGTAATCACGCGCTGCAAATACCGATATTGCGGCGCCAGCAAGACGCGCCAAATAGGCAGGGCCGCCTAGTTCGGCTAGGCCTGCGTCGTCTTCCATAAACGCCTTAAGTGTTACAGGTGAAGCCAGGGCGTTTTTCTGGATGCGTTGGGCGGCAATTTCAAAAATCCGCCCATGTACGGGATCATAAAAATGGTTTTCGTTAACCAGGTTGGCAACGCGGTCATAAACATCGTTATTCACCATCAACGCGCCCAAAAGGGCCTGTTCGGCCTCGATATTATGGGGTGTGCCTTGCGTTTCAGTTGCATCGATTGGCGGCTGTGAGGTGTCTTGGATTGCGCTTAGGCCGCTCATTTTCTGCTCCCGATTTTCTCGCTGTAACAGGTATCTCATGCCAAATGAGATTCGGCAAATTGTACGTTTTTGTGGATATCCTGTTAGTAAGCAAACGAGGAGGGTTGCGCATAGATGTCACATTTTTTCGCGCTCTAAGCTGCGGGTTCCAATTTGTGGCAATTTTAAGGCAAATTATGCTAGAAAGAGCGTTCAAGTCCGAATCGAAAGTAATTTCGAGGATGAAGATAAGGATGCTGCCGATGATACTAGAGCTAATGGCTCTGGTCGGTGTCTTGTCTGTAGTGCTTTTCGCAAGCGGAATGCATTACGATCTGGAAATCATGGTGCGCGAAAAAATTCGCAAGGATTGATTTCTTTCGACACTGGCTTGCATGGGAATAAAGCTGTCGGCGCGGTCTTAGGGGGCTGGATCGGTGGATTAATTCAAAGAACTATGCATCGCTACAAACCCTTCCGAACGCTGCGTTCGGGAGGGTTTATTGTTTTAATTCAAGGATATAATCCAAGCCGTCGCCATGAACTAGATCATGCGGGCGGATCACAACCTGTGTGATGCGTTCAGGGATCACGACGCCAGACAAGGATCGTGTAAACGGTTGTTCGTTCACATGCGGGTGGGCCAAAACACGGTAGCCAAGTGCGGTGCCATCCAGATCATAGACACCCCAGCCATCAGCATAGTGGTCCCAACCTTCATCGCCATGGCGTAAAGTAACGTTGAAATTCCAGCCGCTCCCGGTTCGGTTGGCGGTTGCGGTGATAATTTCCGGCACGTCAGCATGTAAGGGTAGGGATGCCGCGCAAGTTATCGCAAATATCCAGAGTGTCTGGAGACTGCGCATTTTACGACCCTAACGCGGCTATGATTTTGCTAAAATCAGCCGCCTTCAGGGACGCGCCACCGATTAGGCCGCCGTCGACGTTTGGCACGCGCTTGATCTCATCAACGTTGCCGGGGTTCATCGAGCCGCCGTATAAAATCCGTGTGCTACGGCCAACGCCATTGCCGAACCGACGTTCAAGCCGCGTGCGTATGAAGTCATGCACTTCGCCGATATCGGCAATCGATGGCACAAGCCCCGTGCCGATCGCCCAGATCGGTTCATAGGCAACCACTAGATTTTCGCCGGTTGCCGCATCGGGGATTGAACCTGCCAATTGGCCGCCGATAATATCCAAAGTGTTCGTGGCCTTACGTTCGGCTTCGCTTTCGCCGATACAAATGATGGTCTTTAGGCTGGCCGCCCAGGCTGCAACAGCTTTTTGGCGGATCAAATCATCAGTTTCGCCGTAAGTTTCGCGTCGTTCAGAATGGCCAAGAATGACGTATTGCGCCCCGGCGTCGACCAGCATTTCAGCCGAGATGTCGCCCGTATGAGCGCCGCTTGAATTTTCGTGGCAATCTTGACCGCCAATGGTCACGCAATTGTCGCCGCAGACTTTTGCCATAGATCGCACCAAGGTGGCAGGAGGGCACAAGACGACTTCGCAGGCCGGATCAGGGTTGTTGGCCGCCAGGATTTCGACCTCGCTTATCGCGGCCCGCAATCCATTCATTTTCCAGTTTCCGGCCGCTAGTTTTCTACGCATCGCACCCTCGTTCACAAATGTTGCAGGGCACGGCGGGCCCAGTTGCAGGCCAGATCGGGTTCATCCATAGCCGCATCCGGCAGGGTCCAGTATCCCATGCTGGACGTTTTGCCGTTCTTATTAATCATGGCAAAAATCCGCGAACCGGCGGCAGCCATCTCGTCTGCGAAATCGGCTTTGGCTTTCAGAAATATGAGGCCGTCGCTACTGAGAATGGCAAATACTTGCCCTTGATGGTAAAGGGTTAAACCGCCCATCATTTTACGCGAGCTTAGATCGCCAAGTTCTTCAAATAACCCGTAAATATGTGCAATTTGTTCTTCTGTAACCGCCATATTACACCTTCTTCGCCGCTTTTTTGCGCTGCTTCTCGGCTGCGGTAGCTTGGGCAGGCACCATCGATTTTTGTGCCCAGGACAGTACTTCATCCGGGTCTTCTACAGCGCTTTCAGGTAAAGACATTAGGCCGGGAATTGTGCGCATACCCTTTTTGGTGTCATACGTAAACGGTTCAGATCCAGCTTTGGAATAGGCCTCTGCCAATGGTTTGTCGGCCTTCATGAAAATCGCGTCGCCGATTATCATCGCGAACATTGCATCATCAACGTAAAGCGCGCTGCCGCCAAACATGTTGCCAATGCGGATGGGGCCAAGCCCGGCGAACAGGTCTTTGGCGTGCTCCAGAAACTCTGGATCGGCGGCCATTACATGCCTTCGAATTTGATCGATTCACCGCAACCACATGCTTCGGTCACGTTGGGGTTTTTGAATTGAAAGCCCGCTTCTAACAGCGAAACTTGATAGTCAATTTCGGTGCCAAACAGAAACATCTGTGCCATTGGTGCGATCATAACACGTGCACCATTTTGTTCGACCACTTCATCATGAGGATCAATCTCGTCCACATAATCCATCGTGTATTCCATGCCCGCACAGCCGCCCTTTTTTACCCCGATACGCAGGCCCTTTTTTTCACCATTTGACATCAGTTTGCCAATTTGAACAGCGGCAGCGTCAGTCATGCTGAGGGCTTGTTTACCGGGAATGTTGAACATCGGGACTTCTCTTTCGTACCTGTTACTTAGGCAATTTAGTGTGAAAGCTGGCGCAGAACAAGATGCGCGTCAGATTTCATGGTGTTTAGTCGTAGTTTTATACCAAAGCAGCCGCTTTGCACATATTTGTTAACTTTTGCAGGGTCAATTCGCGACCCAAAAAGCCAAGGCCGCAATCCGGTGCTGCGATTAGGTTTTCGGCAGGTATAATTTTCAAAATATCACGCATACGTTCAACGATTTCGTCAACGCTTTCCACGCGACTGGTAGCGATGTCGACAAAGCCAGTGATCGCTTTGGTTTTGTTAAACCGCTCAAAAAGATCAAGATTGTTGCCGCAATGGCAGTCTTCAATCGACAGGGCGTCGATTTTTCCGTCAAGCGCTGTAACAAGATCGTAATAAACCTGATGATCGGCTTTCGGGTAATCTGGATTGTCCAGGCGGTCTGGATAGCCACAACACATATGCGACACGCGGGTAACGCCCGCGGGCACGCCGTGAAAAACACGTTCCAGCATTTCTACGCCATAGCTTAACGCAACATCAGGTTTTCGGGCAAAAACCGGCTCGTCCACCTGAATATGCTGACAACCAGCTTCGGCCAGCGCCAGAACTTCGCCGTTAAGTGCCGTGGCAAGGTCGCGCGCCAAGGCTCTGTCATCATTATAAAATTCATCTGCCGTCGTGTCCATAATTGTGATCGGACCGGGCAGTGTTATTTTCACGGGCCGGTTGTCAAATTTGGCAGACGCGGCCTGTGCTTCGCGGTAATCACGCGGTAAAATTCGGTGACCGGCGGTTATTTTGCCGCGAATGGCGGGCAAGTCAGTGTGATACGCACCCGACCGCATTTCGCGCCGTACAAGATTTTTGAAATCGAAACCTTCGAACTGACGGCATTGGTAATGCACGTAATTTTCGCGCCGCTGCTCGCCGTCTGTTGGAATATCGATGCCGCAATTGATTTGATCAGCCATAACTTCTTGGGTGGCGCGCTGGAATGCTGCGTCGTGTTCGGGTGCATCTGACCAAGTATCGACGACGTCGGCTTGATAATTTTCTTCACCCAGATCAACAATGAACCAGTCTTTGATCGGCACATAATCAGGTTTCGGATAGGCCCCAAGACAGGTGGTTTTAATAGGCATTGCATGCTCCGCGACAAGGTTGTTTGAACCAGATTATGGGTGACGCTTCCAGCATTTCTGCGCAGAAAACGACAATCTATGTAATCAACGTGATTTACATGAACCCAAGTTCAAGGCGCGCCTCGTCTGACATCATATCCATGCCCCATTGAGGCTCCCAAACCAGTTCGACGTTTGTGGTGGCCACTCCGGGCACCCCTAAAACTGCTTCGGCGACCCATCCCGGCATTTCACCAGCAACAGGGCACCCTGGTGCGGTCAAAGACATGGCAATTTCTACATGGGCTGCGGCGTCTACTTCGATGGTGTAAATCAATCCGAGATCGTAGATATTCACTGGAATTTCAGGGTCATGCACAGATTGGCAGGCTTGTACGATACTTTCATACAAGGGATGATCCGTAGAGGATGGTTTAATCAGGGGGGTCCCCTCAAGCTGTTCAGTCATCGCGTCCATCTTTGTCACCAGTTAATTCCTGACCAAACATATAAGGATTAGATTTGCTTACGTCCAGAGGCCCAATTGCACAGAATTGAGCTGTTTAACTATGCAGGGGCAGGGAGGTGCTGTATTTCTTTTGCCGCAGAACAAAATGCGTCGTTGAATTTCGCACGATCCCAAGTGCCAGAATTTTGCGCATGATGAATTGCTCCAACCCCTCAGGGTCTTGGGCGACCACTTTTAACAAATAGTCTTCGGCTCCGGTAATTGAGCTGCATTCGACAATCTGGTCCTCGCGGGCAACAAAGCTGTCGAACCGCTGAATGCTGTCTTCGGTGTGATCGACCAGCGACACATGCACATAGGCGCGCGCGTTCAGGCCCAATTGCTTGGCGTCAAGAAGGGCGACATAGCCATCGATTATTCCATTTTCTTCAAGCTTCCGCACGCGGCGCCAGCATGGCGAGGTCGACATTCCAATTTTTTCAGCCAGTTCCTGAGTGCCGATTTTACCATCGGTCTGCAGGATGCGTAAAATTTTGCGGTCAATTTCATCAATATCGGTCATGGCAAGAAATTCCACAAATTTGAGGATATTTCCTATTTCATACCCCAAACTGGTCAATTTTTGCAAGTTTCAGACAAATATTTTCTTCTAGAGGGATGTATAATTCTTGCAACGAAAAGGAAAACCTATGAGCAATATCGTCAATTACACCGCCAAATACCGAAACGCTGCAGGTGAAATCCATTACAGCCCTGAAGAAAATCAGGTTTGGCGGGATTTGATCGCGCAACAAACCCCAAATGTTCAAGAGCATTGCGCGGCGGAATATTTGAACGGGTTGGCCAAGGTTAATTTACCGAGCGACCGTGTGCCGCAAGCCGGTGAAATCTCGGAAATATTGCTTGGTCTAACGGGCTGGAAAGTTGAGCCTGTTCCGGCCTTAATCGGGTTTGAGCAGTTCTTTTCCATGTTGGCTGAAAAAACATTCCCGGCAGCATCGTTCATCCGATCGCGCAAAGATTTTGATTACATAAAGGAACCCGACATTTTTCACGAGATCTTTGGCCACACTCCCTTGTTAACGGACGAAAGGTTCGCCAACTTTTCTCATGCTATTGGAAAGGCTGGGCTGCGCGCGGGCCCAAAGGACTACACTTGGTTAATCCGGCTTTACTGGTTTTCCATCGAATTTGGCCTGACCAATGAGGCGGGAAAAATCAAAGCCTTAGGGTCTGGATTGGCATCTTCGCCAACTGAACTGACGTATAGTGTTTCCAGTGATATGGCCAAGCGGCGGGCGTTTAACCTGTTGGATATTGTGCGCACGCCCTATCGCATCGATATTCACCAGCCGGTATATTTCGTGCTGGATAAAATGGATGACCTTGTTGCTATGGCCGACCGCGACTTGCTGGCCGATGTGCGAAAAGCGCAATCACTTGGTCTGTTTGCGCCGGAATATCCGGCAAAAGCGCGCGCGTCTTAACCACAATTCTGCGGATTTGGCCCTTTGCAAAGGGGGAGCGGCTGGCGTATCAGGTCGCCATGAAAAGCTTTGCATTCAACATAAACGCAACCGACGGGCGCGCCCGAACCGGTGTCATCAAAACCAAGCGCGGCGATATTCGCACGCCAGCCTTTATGCCGGTTGGCACCGCTGCAACCGTGAAGGCGATGTTGCCGGAAAACGTGCGGGCGACTGGTGCCGATATTTTACTGGGCAACACCTATCATTTGATGCTGCGCCCTGGTGCTGAACGTATGGCGCGTTTGGGTGGGCTGCATAAATTTATGAATTGGGACCGCCCAATATTGACGGATAGCGGCGGTTTTCAGGTGATGAGCCTGAATGATCTGCGCAAAATGACTGAAAAGGGCGTGACCTTCAAAAGCCATATTGATGGCTCAACCCACAATTTGACACCTGAACGGTCAATCGAAATTCAAAAATTGTTGGGTTCTGACATTGTCATGTGCTTTGACGAATGCACCCCGCATCCTGCTGCCAAAGACGTCGCTGCTAAATCCATGCAAATGTCGATGCGGTGGGCCGTAAGGTCCAAAGAGGCGTTTGGCGACCGCCCAGATCACGCGCTTTTTGGTATTCAGCAGGGGTCAACTTACGCTGATCTGCGTCAAGAAAGTGCGGACAGTCTTATCAAGGCAGAATTTGACGGCTATGCTATTGGCGGTTTGGCCGTGGGTGAAGGCCAAGAGGCGATGTTTGATGTGCTTGATTACGCGCCCGGTCAATTGCCGGCCGATAAGCCGCGCTATCTGATGGGGGTTGGTAAGCCTGATGACATTGTTGGCGCTGTCGAACGCGGCGTCGATATGTTTGACTGTGTGCTGCCGTCGCGATCTGGTCGTACCGGGCAGGCTTTGACACGCAGGGGCGCGATCAATATCAAAAATGCGCGTCACGCTGATGACCCGCGCCCGCTTGATGCGGAATGTTCGTGCCCAACCTGTAGCAATTATTCGCGGGCCTATTTGCATCATGTTTTCAAAGCCCAAGAAATCATTTGTTCCATGCTGATGACTTGGCACAATCTGCATTACTATCAGCAATTGATGGCCGGGTTGCGTGAAGCGATATCGCAAGGTGAATTGGCCAGTTTCAGCGATGGTTTTCACCAAACGCGTACAATTGGCGACATCGAACCCGTGTAGAATAATCCAGCGTTTGTTTGGGTATTGTCTACAATTTCATTCATCTGGCCAAATAATCGGCGCAGGGGCGCCAATCAAAGCGATCTAGCGCTTGCCTGGCCAGGGTTTGGCGGGCAAGTTGACGCCAAATCTTTGATTGTGGTTCTTGACTCTGTGCCCCGTAGGACCCAACTGAACTAGACAAATGTGAACAGAAGTTAACCCATTGCCGCTGGAATGTCTGGGGTAGGGTCGACTTGCTAGCCAAGGAACTAAGATGACTGAATTGAGCAGCCAAACCTATCCCGTTCTGACCCTACGCGAAGTTGTGGTTTTCCCACATATGATCGTGCCGCTTTTCGTTGGCCGTGAAAAATCTGTGCGCGCTTTGGAAGAGGTCATGGGCGAAGACAAGGAAATCTTGTTATCGTCGCAAATGGACCCGTCTGTTGATGATCCAACGCCCGAAGGGATTTACCCCGTAGGCGTGCTGGCAAATGTGTTGCAATTGCTGAAATTGCCCGACGGTACGGTTAAGGTTTTGGTTGAAGGCCGCAAACGTGTGCGGATCACCGAATATGTCGATAACGATGAATTCTTTGAGGCCCACGCTGAAGTTTTGGAAGAAGAACACGGCGATCCCGTAACAGTCAAAGCCCTTAGTCGTTCTGTGGCCGGTGAATTTGAACGCTATGCCAAGTTGAATAAGAACGTTCCAGAAGAGGCGCTGGCGACAGTTGCTGAAACTGAAGGTGCGGCAAAATTGGCCGATACGGTTGCTGGGCATTTGAACATTCCTGTGGAAGACAAACAGCAATTGCTGGAAAACCTGAACCTTGCCGAACGCTTGGAAGCGATCTTTGGTTTGATGCAGGGTGAAATGTCTGTTCTGAAAGTCGAGAAAAAGATCAAGTCTCGGGTCAAGACTCAGATGGAGCGTACCCAACGCGAATATTATCTGAACGAACAGATGAAGGCGATCCAGAAAGAACTGGGCGATAGCGACGGTTCGGCCCAAGACGAGATTAAGGAATACGAAGACAAAATCGAAGAAACCAAGCTTTCCAAAGAAGCCCGCGAAAAAGTTGACGCCGAGCTTAAAAAGCTGAAATCTATGTCGCCGATGTCGGCCGAAAGCACGGTTGTGCGCAATTATCTTGATTGGGTTCTGTCGGTGCCTTGGGGCAAGAAGACCCGCGTTAAGAAAGACCTTAACAAGGCGCAGGAAACGCTTGATGCCGACCATTACGGTCTGGAAAAAGTCAAAGAACGCATTGTTGAATATTTGGCTGTGCAACAGCGCAGCGCCAAGTTGAAAGGCCCGATCCTGTGTTTGGTCGGCCCTCCGGGCGTCGGTAAAACCTCGCTTGGTAAATCTGTGGCGCGTGCCACGGGTCGCGAATTTATCCGCATTTCCCTTGGCGGCGTGCGCGATGAAAGTGAAATTCGTGGCCACCGTCGGACATATATTGGCTCGATGCCCGGTAAAATCATCCAGTCGATGAAAAAGGCGAAAACGGTTAATCCGTTGATCCTGTTGGATGAGATCGACAAAATGGGCCAGGATTTTCGCGGCGATCCGGCCAGTGCAATGCTGGAAGTGCTTGACCCCGAGCAAAACTCGACCTTCACGGATCATTACCTTGAGGTCGAATATGACCTTTCAAACGTGATGTTTATCACGACTGCCAACAGCTATAATATGCCGGGTCCATTGTTGGATCGGATGGAAATTATCACGTTGGCTGGCTATACCGAAGATGAAAAAGCCGAGATTGCCAAGCAGTACCTGACGCCAAAACAGCTAAAGGGCCACGGCCTTCGGGCCGGTGAATTCACCCTTGAAGATGAAGCGCTAACCGAGATTATCCGCACCTATACCCGCGAGGCTGGTGTACGTAATCTTGAACGCGAGCTTGCCAAGATGTGCCGCAAGGCTGTGACCAGGATTGTACGCGGTCAAACCAAAAGCGTCGTGGTAACTCTTGATAACCTTGAAGAATTTCTTGGAGTTAAGCGTTTCAAATACGGTCTTGCCGAAGAAGAAGACGTGGTCGGTGTTGTCACGGGTCTTGCTTGGACATCCGTTGGTGGTGACCTTTTGTCGATTGAAGCGTTGAAGCTGCCGGGCAAGGGTCGCATGAAAACGACTGGCAAACTTGGCGAGGTTATGCGCGAAAGCATTGATGCTGCCAGCTCGTATGTCCGGTCAATCTCGGCTGAAATCGGTATCAAGCCCACGATGTTCGAAAAGATCGATATCCACGTTCACGTGCCAGAAGGCGCCACACCAAAAGACGGCCCAAGTGCCGGTGTTGGTATGGTAACGTCAATCGTCTCGGTCTTGACTGGCATCGCCGTTAAGAAAGATCTGGCGATGACGGGCGAAGTTACCCTGCGCGGCAACGTGCTACCCATCGGTGGACTAAAAGAAAAGCTGCTGGCGGCCTTGCGCGGCGGTATCAAAACCGTGCTGATCCCGCAGGACAATCTGAAAGATCTGACCGAAATACCGGACAATGTGAAAAATGGATTGAATATTCTTCCGGTCAGCGATGTCAGCCAGGTGTTAGAATATGCCTTGGTTTCCAAACCTGAACCGATCGAATGGGACGAAGCCGCGGAAGAAGCGGCCGCTGCTGCAATGGCGCGCGGCAGGTCTGACGATGCGTCAAAACTGGCTCATTAATTCAGCCTAAAACTTAGAGGAAGCCGTCGCCTTTGCAAAGCGGCGGCTTTTTTCGTTGTGAAGGCAAAATCCGCAATTTCGACCTTGCATTCCCTTTGTGGACAAGGTTAAACCCGCCTCGGTTGGGGTCGTTAGCTCAGTTGGTAGAGCGCTTCGTTTACACCGAAGATGTCGGGAGTTCGAGCCTCTCACGACCCACCATTCTATCCCATTGATTTCACATATAACCCTGTTTA